>JADZDM010000027.1 GCA_020851035.1 Gemmatimonadaceae bacterium
CCCGGCCGCCTCATGTGTCACCGCCGACTCAACCCGCAGCCGGTGCGACCGGCGCACCGCGCCGGCGCAGCACCCGCCAGCCGCGACGCACCGCCAGCAGCACGCCCCCCGCCAGCAGCAGCAGCGGCGCGGCGTACACCACCGCCCAGATCACGCCGTCCACCAGCACGTGTCCCGTCGCCAGCAGCGCGCGCATGGCCTCGCGCAGCACACCCTTCGGCTGCCAGCCGCCGTCGGCCACCGGCACCGCCCCCACGTCGGGCCGGATCTCGAGTGCGATGGTGGACATCGCCGCGAGCTGCGTGATCGACTGCAGCTCCGCTGTCCGCTGCTCGATCTCACCACGGATGCGCGACAGTTCCTGGTGCACCTCGAGCACGTCGGCCGCGCGCTTCGCGTTCAGGCGCACGGTCGTCAGCAGCGCACGCAGCTCGGCCTCGGTGGCACGCAGGTTCGTGAGCTGCGCGCCGAGGTCCACGGCCTGACGCGTCACGTCCTCGCCACTCATCGATTCGTCATCCACGCGCACGGCCAGCCCGCGCAGGCGCCCCAGCGTGGCATCGAGGACATCGGACGGCACGCGCAGGGTCAGGCTCGCGCGGTCCGCCTCACCATCGCGCCAGAGCCTGGCATCACCCACGAAACCCTTCACCCCGCCGGTCATCGCCGTGACCTCCTGCACCGCGCGGCGCACGTCGGCCACCTGCATGGACAGGCGCGCCGTGCGCACGATCATGCGGGCCGGCTCGGCGACGCCGGTGACGGCGGTCGCCGCGCCACCGGCGGCCACGGTCGCGACCAGCTTCGCGCGGGACAGCGGCGCCGGCATCGTGGCCTCGGCGGAGACCGCGGCGTCCCCCGCCATCGCCGGGGCCTCCGGCGCCGGCGCCACGGCCGGCACTGCGCCGTCGGCGACCGCCCCGTCCTGCCGGTCCGCGGCGCCCCGGCTGCAGGCGGCCAGTCCTGCCACCAGCCACAGCACCCTGCCCGACCTGCTCCGGCTCGACATCGTCCAGCGTGACATGCTGCCTCCCGTGGGTGACCTGCCGGTGCCCCCCGGACGGGGGTCGCGCACCGCATCGGCCGGGAGATGCCCCACCCGCGCCCGCATGCACAGCCCGGGCATCCCGCCCGGATTCGCGAGCGCCAGTGGACGCCAACGCTCCAGCCGGCGACCGTGTATGCACCCACAGGGACGGCTGCGGCACCCGTCCCCTCCCTTCTCGATCGCGCCGCGTGGCGCTCCTTCAGTGGCTTCATGACCTGGGCTGGAGTCGGCGCCGGTCCCCCCGTCGAAGGCGATGACGAGCCTCGGCTGGTGGAGCAGGTGCAGCAGGGCGACACCGAGGCGTACGGCCTGCTCGTGCGGCGGCACCTGCCGCGCGGGCTCCGCATCGCCTGGCGCGTGCTGCGGCATCACGAGGATGCCGAGGATGCGGTGCAGGAGGCGTTCCTGCGGGCGCTGGAGCGGATCGACCAGTGTGAGCGGGGACGGCAGTTCGGGCCATGGTTCTTCCGCATCGTCGCGACCACCGCCATCAACCGGCAGCGGTCGGCAAAGCGGCGCGAGACCGACGAACTGTCGGAAACGGAGCAGGGTGACAGCGTGACGCCGTCGGACTTCGCGACGGCCAGCGTGCTGCAGGACGAGGTGGCGGCCGCACTGGCGACCCTCCCTCCCACGCAGCGGCAGTTGATCGAGCTCGTGACGTACGAGGAGTTCACGCCAACGGAGGCCGCAGCGATGCTCGGCATCCCGGCAGGCACGGCACGATGGCATCTGCACGAGGCACGGAAGGCGCTGCGAACGCAGCTGCAGTCGTGGCTCGGCGACGGTGGAGACGAGGAATGACGGACGACCCGAACGTGCCCCGCAACGAACGCTTCCAGGACGTGCCCGACGCGGCGCTCGACGCGCTGCTCCGGCGCCACGACCCGGCGGCACGGCTGGTGCCGCCAGCTGGCCTCGATGCGCGCATCCTGGACGGCGCCGCCTTCGCGCTGGCCGGCCGGCGGCGTGCCGCGCGCACCTCCATGGCCGACACACTCGCCGCCTGGGTGCGCGTGGCGCTGCCGATGGCGGCTGCCGCGGCGATTTTCGCTGCCACCTTCATCCCGCGCATGGAAGCGACCGTCACCGGCACCATCGCCGATGCCGAGCTCCGTGACAGCGACCCGGCCGCGCTGCTCAGCGCGCTCGAATCCGACGGCAGCAGCGGGCTGGCGAACCACCTGATCGCGAGCGACGCTCTGCCCGCCGCCGAGCCGGGGGCACAGTGACCACGCCGCGCTCGACGCTGATGGCCGTGCTCACGGTGGTGGCGGTGCTCTGCGTGGGGATCGTGGCCGGCATCGGCCTCGATCGCTCGCTGCTGCACCGGCGTGCCGACGTGCGTGGGAGCGGCGGTGGTGGTGGTGGTGGTGGGCGCCGCGGCGGCGGCGGCCCGTTCGGCATCATGGATGCCCCGCCGGATACGGCCAGCCGCAACCGCATGCGTGCGCGCATCGTGCGGCGCATCGCCGACGACCTCACGCTCACGCCGGCCCAGGTGAAGTCGGTGGACTCGATCTTCGTGGTCCGTGAGCGGCAGCTGGACACGCTGCGCGCACGGGTCGGTCCACAGCTCGACTCGCTGCGCGACCAGATGCGCGCCTCGATCGATTCCGTGCTGACGCCGGCGCAGCGCGAGAAGTTCGCGACGTCACGGCAGCGGATGGAGCAGCGCCGTCGCGGCGGTGGCGACGAGCCGTCGCGCGAGGATGGCGGCGGGCGCTGACGGGAGCGCGCGCGTGGTGCCGTGACGGGGCGGGTGGCTAGTGGCGTGTAGTCGAAGTTCGGATAGCACAAAGCCGGATGGGGTGCCTGGTTGGCCAGGCGAACACCGCAGCAATACCGGCGGTATTGCGAGGATTTTCAACGCCGCCAGCCGGGATGCCCCGACCGGCGACTGCGTCCGGAACTTCGACTACACGCCACTAGGCGCCGCCGCCCGCCTCGATGCGCACGAAGCGGGTCCAGTTGTCGGGCACGTCCTGGATGCCGTCGACGAGGATCTCGAGGCCGTAGCGTGCCGCGGCGGCGTGGCTCGCGACCGCGGCGATGCTGGGGTCACCCGACTCGCGCACCATGCGCGCCGCGCCCGCGGTGTCGAAGAACTCCTCCACGCGCACACCGAGCGTGTCGAGGTACTTGCGGCACTGCAGGATCGCGATCGGGTGCGTGGTGATCAGGCGCAGCTGGTCGAGCGACGAACCCGGCACGCTCATCAGCGCATGCACGATCGGCACCTCGGTGGAGCCGCCGATGGTCAGGCCATCGCTGAAGTCGTCGAGGGCGTCCAGCGCCGGCGTGATCGGACCGGCGACGAGGTTCTCGACCGGGATCACCGCCCCGTCGGCGGCCCCGGAGCGCACCGCCGCGAGGGTGTCGCTGAAGGTGTGGCAGGGCACGGCGATGGTGTCATCGCCCCAGAATGCACGGATGGCGTCCTCGCTGAAGGCGCCGGGTGCTCCCTGGAAGGCGATGCGGGGGCGTGCGATAGTCATTTCACGAATCTACGCCGCGCCGGCGCGTGCGCATCAGGCGTCTGCGTAGCCGGCGCGTGCGCATCGGGTGTGCGCGTCCCGGGCGCGTGCCCCGGCCGGCGGCGGCGGGGCTGGCGGACACGAGGTGCCCCCGGCAAGCCGTCGCTCACCGGGGGCTGAACGTGCTTCAGGGCCCACCCGCCCGTCCACACGAATCTCGTGGTCGCTGTCGGCCGTTGCCGGCCTTCTTTCCTGCGTCGTTCACTCGTTGCCGGGTGGGGCGCTGAGTGCTCTTGCGGGTCGCGCACAGCGATCTCATCCATAAGACGCGCCACCTTTCCGGGCGTCACAACATCGGGCTGCGGGGTCATTTCCTGCCTCCTGCTACCCCGGACACCGGTCAGGCTTCCATGCCGGCGAGCCCTGCGGTGTCCCCTGCCCGGCGCCATGCGGCACGCCTGTGGGCAGGTCACGGCTGTTGACGCCCATGGCGGTGATTGGCAACGCCGGCACCCGCTACGTTGTGGGTTCCGCGCGCTGATGGCGCGACACACGCGACTGCCTGCACGTCGATCCATGAGCGAAAACACGCAGCACCGGATGGGTGGTCTCCTGCTGGTGGTCCTCAGCCTGGCGGTGGCCTGGTGGGGCATCTGGCAGCCGTACCAGGCGGCACTCGCGCACCAGCCTGACGTGCGCTTTCACCTGAAGGTCTTCGTGCTGGTGCCGGCCGCGTTCGCGTTCGGCCTGTTCTTCATCCTGTTCGGCAACACCATGCCGTACCGCAACACCGCGAAAGGCACGTTCACCATCGCGGGGTGGGTGCTGATGCTGGTGGTGACGGCGGTGGCCTTCGGCACCTACTCGTGGCTGAAGGCGCAATTCGCGGGGCTGGGGTATCGGTGAGCTGACGTGCTGCGACGTCACGGCGCCGACAGTCGCTCCCCACCGATCCACACCGAGTGCTGCCGCCGGAGGTTCGAAATCCGCTCCAGCGGTGATGCGTCCAGTACCAGCAGGTCCGCCCACTTGCCCGGCTCCAGCGTGCCGACCTCGCGATCCACGCCCATGCAGCGCGCCGCCACCGACGTGGCCGACTGCAGCGCGGCGGCGGGCGTCATGCCGGCGTCCACCATCATCTCCAGCTCCATCAGCTCGAAGTAGCCCTGAAACCGGCCCAGCGGCCCGGTGTCGGTGCCCATCGCGATCGGCACGCCGGCGCGATGCACCGCGAGCAGGTTCCGCATCGCCACCGGCAACTGGGCCTTGTAGCGCTGCGCACTCGCGCTGGTGCGGGTGGCCTCCTGCCGCGCCGGCTGCAGCACGGTGGCCATCCAGTCGCGGTTCGCGTGGGCCAGGAAGAGCGAATCACTGAAGAATGCCGGCGTCGACTCGTACACGAAGGTGGACACCTCGCGCATCAGCGTCGGCGTGTAGCACACCTTCGCTGCCACCAGCGCGCTCACGAAGGCGCTGTCCACCGGCAGGTCGCGCACACTGTGGGCGATGTAGTCGGCGCCGGCCGCGAGCAGCAACTTCGCGTCGTCCAGGTAGTAGAGGTGCACCGCCACCCGCAGTCCGCGCGCATGGGCCGCCTCGATCACCGCGCGATAGACCTCGGGCGCCATCTTGCGCGCGGTGCCGAGGTTGTCGTCCACGCGGATCTTGACGATGTCCACGCCACGCGCCGCCACGTCGGCCACCTGGGCGCGCGCCTCATCGGGCGAGGTGGCGGTGAGCACCGGGCCGGAGAGGAAGACACGCGCATGGGCGGGTGCTTCCTTCGCCTGGCTCCGGCGCGCGGCGAAGACGTCCGCCGGTTCATCACCGAGCGAGAAGACGGTGGTGACACCGTAGGCGGCGTAGGTGGCCAGGTCACGCACGCTGCCGGCGTGCCCGTGGCCGTTGACGAGGCCCGGCATCACGAACTTCCCCGTGAGTGCGATGCGCTCCGCGCCGGCGGGGATGCGGACGCGCGCGGCGGGGCCGGCGGCGACGATCCGGCCGGCGCGGACGAGTATCGTGGCGTTGGCGACGGGGGCGCGGCCGGTGCCGTCGAGGAGGGTGACGCCGGTGAAGGCCTTCGGCGAGGATGACGGCTGCGCCGGGAGCGGCACGCCCGCGCCCGTCAGGGCGGCAAGGGCAAGAACGAGGAGGTGCTGGCGGAGGCGCATGGCACCAATCTGTGCGAGGGCGCCGTGCCAGACGACTGTCAGTCTCGCGCCCGTGCGACTGCAGCTCCAGGCGGCGTGGACTGTCGGCGGCTACCGGGTCGCGCGAGCGTGGAGTGGAAGGCGGAAGGCGAGTGCCGGCACTGCGTTCCGCGATCGCAGGTGCAGTCCGACGTCACCGCGGGCAACCACCCAGCGCGGTGTGCGGTGCGCAAGACCGATGAACCCACCGATGCCGGCGCCCAGGATCGCCATCGTATTCCGTCCATCGCGCGTGCTGAACAGGCGCCACTCGCCGCTCTCGGTGCGCCCGAGGATGAAGGCCACGGCCAGGCCGATCCCGGCACCGATGGCCGCGCCCTTCCGGCCGTGGAACTCGGTGCCATCCGCATAGGCAAGGCGCGCGATGTGGGTGAGGGGGACGGCGCTTTCCGTCCGCTCGAGGGTGGTGGAGAGGTACACCGTATCCCCGCTGATCGCCGCGAGCGGTGCCACGATGCGCGTGCCGGTTCGGTCCGTGAACTGGAGCAGGGTCCCGGGCCTGATGATCGGGAGCCGCTGCGCGCCGGCTGCCGGTGACAGACAGGGGAGTGCGAGCAGGCAGGCCAGGCGCACGAGGTCAGATGCGCGGGTCGCCCGCCGGCGGCAGGCGGCCGCGGACCTCACTGGCGTGGTGGCGGTGACAGGGCGCGTGACAGGCATGGGCGCGGGGTTCCTCTACTTCGGGCGGGACACGAGGGTGGTGCTGGCAGTCGTGGCAGTGCGGTTCCACCAGAGCCAGTCTCGCCCACGCCGCCGCAGCGGGGCATACGTCAAGTGACGTAGTCGCGCGAACGCGGCGGCGCCGGTGTTGCGGGTGCCGATCCGCGTGCTGCGGCCGTGACCGGCGCAGTGGATGCCGGCGACGGCATGCATGGACGATCGAACGGCAAAGGCCCCGCCATCCGGCGGGGCCTTTGCGTGCACAGCAGAGCGGGCCCGCCCTACTGCACCGTGTTCATCATGTCGAAGATCGGCAGGTACATCGCCACCACCATGCCACCGACCACCACACCCAGGAACACGATCATCAACGGCTCGAGCAGCGACAACAACCCGCCCACCGCCGTGTCCACCTCTTCATCGTAGAAGTCCGCGATCTTCGACAACATCTCGTCCAGGCCACCGGTCTGCTCACCGACCGAGATCATCGAGATCACCATCGGCGGAAACACCCCCGACTTCTGCAGCGGACCCGCGATCGTCTCACCGCCGGCAATCGACGCCCGGCTCGCCATGATCGCGTTCTGGATGACACGATTTCCCGACGTCCGCGCCGTGATCTCGAGGCCATCGAGGATCGACACACCCGAACTGATCAGCGTGCCCAGCGTCCGCGTGAACCGGCTCACCGCACTCTTCCGCAGCACGTCACCCAGCACCGGCACCTTCAGCAGGAAGCCGTCGATCCGCAGCCGGCCAGCATCGGTCGCGTAGTACCGGTTCCCCAGCACGAACGCCCCGAACCCGCCGCCGATGAGCGCCCACCAGTACCCCTGCAGGAACTTCGAGCACGCGATCACGATGCGCGTCGGCAGCGGCAGCGCCAGGCCCACCCCCGCGAACATCTTCTCGAACGTCGGGATCACGAAGATCAGCAGGATCGCGATCGCCGCCGCCGCCACCGTCATGATGGTCACCGGGTAGATCATCGCGCTCTTCACCTTCCGCACCAGCGCATCGGTCTTCTCGATGAACGTCGCCAGGCGCATCAGGATCGTGTCCAGGATACCGCCGGCCTCACCGGCCGCCACCATGTTCACGTACAGCTCGTTGAACGCCTTCGGCCGCTTCCGCAGCGCGTCGGCCACCGTCTGGCCGCTCTCGACGTCGAACACGACCTCCTTCGTCACCGCCTGCAGCGCCTTGTTCTCACTCTGCTTCGACAGGATGTCCAGCGCCTGCACCAGCGGCAGGCCGGCGTTGATCATCGTCGAGAACTGC
The DNA here is from genome assembly GCA_020851035.1 of Gemmatimonadaceae bacterium. NCBI lineage: Bacteria > Pseudomonadati > Gemmatimonadota > Gemmatimonadia > Gemmatimonadales > Gemmatimonadaceae > Gemmatimonadaceae bacterium. The sequence continues at coordinate 7,680 of JADZDM010000027.1, forward strand.
CGCGTGAACACCACGATGTCGCGCATCCCGATGCTGCCGAGCCGCTTGGCCGGCTTCTCGGCATCCACCTTGACCACCGTCAGACGCTGCTTGCGCAGCATCTGGATGACCTCGTCGCGGTTGTTCGCCTCCACCGACGCGGTCTTGAGTTCGCCACCCGCGGACCGGGCCGTGTACGTGAACGTTGCCATGCTTCAGCTCTCCATCAGATCGACGATGACGCCATGTGCGCCGGGACGGGCTTTCCGATCATCCGCAGGAACTCCACGGGGTCGCCACTCACGCGCAGGCACTCCTCCTCCGCCACCTCGCGCGACATGTACAGCTGGTACAGCGAGTCGTTCAGCGTCTGCATGCCGTACTTCTTGCCGGCCTGCATCATGCTGTAGACCTGGTGCATCTTGTCGTCACGGATCAGCGCGCGGATCGCCGGCGTCACCACCAGCACCTCGCACGCCATCGCCCGACCCTTGCCGTTCATCTTCGGCAGCAGCACCTGCGTCACGATCCCCTCCAGCGTGAACGCGAGCTGCGCCCGCACCTGGCTCTGCTGGTGGCTCGGGAAGACGTCGATCATGCGGTTCACCGCCTCGGCCGCACTGTTGGTGTGCAGCGTCGCGAACGCCAGGTGACCCGTCTCCGCGATCGTGATCGCCGAGCTGATCGTGTCCAGGTCGCGCATCTCACCCACCAGGATCACATCCGGGTCCTCACGCAGCGCCGACTTCAGCGCCTGCGCGAAGCTCTTCGTGTCGGTCCCCACCTCGCGCTGGTTCACGATGCACTGCTGGTGCTTGTGCACGAACTCGATCGGGTCCTCGACCGTCAGGATGTGCGCCTGGCGCTCCTTGTTCACCTTGTCCAGCAGCGACGCCAGCGTCGTGCTCTTCCCCGACCCCGTCGGCCCCGTCACCAGCACCAGCCCGCGCGGCCGCTCGGCGAACTTCACGATCGCCGGCAGCAGCTTCAGCTCCTCGCAGGTCGGGATGATCATCGGGATGCGGCGCACCACCATCGCCACCTGGCCCCGCTGCTTGAACAGGTTGCCGCGGAACCGCGCCAGCGCCGCGATGCCGAACGAGAAGTCCAGCTCGTCGTCCAGCTCGAAGCGCTTCTTCTGGCCCTCGGTCAGCACGCTGTACGCCAGCTGCAGCGTGTCCTTGCCGCTCAGCACGTGCGGGGTGCGCGCCGGCACGATGTCGCCATCCACGCGCAGCATCGGGCGCTCACCGACGGTGATGTGCAGGTCCGAGGCCTCACGGTCGATCACCTCCTCCAGCAGCGCCCGCAGGTTGAGCGGGGGCACCACCGGTGCCGCCGGCGCGGCGGCCGGCGAGGAGGCCGGCGCCGACGGTGACGCCGGCCGCGTGGGCGGCGGCGGCAGGTGACCGGCCATCGGCGCACCCGCGCCATGGCCGGCCGGTGCCGCCCCCGGATGCGGGGCGATCATCGGGGCACCACGCGTCGCGCCAATGCCACCCATCGGCATCGAGGGCGTCAGGCGGCGGGGCAGCGGTGGAAGGCTTGAGGACATGGGTGGTGTCAGGGGGATCAGGATGGAGCGATCGGAAACAGACTGTCAGCCGGCCCGCGGCGTCACGCCGCCGTTTCCCGCACGACCTGCTCGAGCGTGGTGATCCCGCGCAGCACCTTGAGCCAGCCGTCCATGCGCAGCGTCAGCATCCCCTCCGACACGGCCACGTCCTTCAGCTCCGCCGCGCCGAGGTTCTGGATCACCGCCTTCCGGATGGCCGGCGTCATGTTCATGACCTCGTACAGGCCCTGGCGGCCCTTGTAGCCGGTGCCGTTGCAGGCGTCACACCCCTTGCCGCGGAAGTACGGCAGGGCGCCCAGCTGCGAGTCGAGCGTCAGCCCCTCCAGGAACGGCAGCGCATCCGGCGAGGCACCACGCTTGGCGCCGTCCAGCGCCTCCTGCGAGAAGCGCAGCTCGCGCAGCGTCGTGGTGGCCGTGACCTTGGCGCCGGCGAACTCCAGGTCCGAGGGCACGTACTTCTCGCGGCACCCCTTGCAGATCCGCCGCAGCAGGCGCTGCGCCAGGATCAGGTTCAGCGCGCTCGACACGTTGAACGGCTCGAGCCCCATGTCCATCAGGCGCGTGATCGTCTCCGGCGCGCTGTTGGTGTGCAGGGTGCTCAGCACCATGTGCCCCGTGAGCGCGGCCTTGATCGCGATCGAGCCCGTCTCCAGGTCGCGGATCTCACCCACCATGATCACGTTCGGGTCCTGCCGCAGGAACGCCTTCAGCGCCGCCGCGAACGTCATCCCGATCTCGTTGCGCACCAGCACCTGGTTGATGCCGAACAGGTTGTACTCGACCGGGTCCTCGGCCGTCATGATGTTCGTGTCGCCGGTGTTGATCTTCGACAGGCACGAGTACAGCGTGGTCGTCTTGCCCGAGCCCGTCGGGCCCGTCACCAGCACCATGCCGTACGGGTTCTGCACCGCCTCCATCAGCTCCCGCTCGGCCCGCGGCTCGATGCCGAACTTCTCGAGGTCGAGCGTCAGGTTGCCCTTGTCGAGGATCCGGAGCACGATCTTCTCGCCGAACAGCGTCGGCAGCGTGCTCACGCGGAAGTCGATCACCTTGCCACCGAACTTCAGCTTGATGCGGCCGTCCTGCGGCACGCGGCGCTCGGCGATGTTCAGGCTCGACATGATCTTGAAGCGGCTCACCAGCGAGGCCCGCAGCTTGATGGGCGGCTTCATGACCTCCTGCAAGGCCCCGTCCACGCGGTAGCGCACGCGCAGCTCGTGCTCGAAGCACTCGAAGTGGATGTCCGACGCCCCGCGCTGCACCGCCTCGATCAGGATCGCGTTGATGAGGCGCACCACCGGCGCCTCGTCCACGCCCAGCGACGCGTTGTTCTCGTCGGCATCCGTCTCCAGCACCTCGACTTCCGACATCTCGGACGTGATGTCCGCGAGCATCGAGTTCACCGTCTCCTCGGTGCTCGACTTCGCCGGCGCGGGATAGTAGCGCTCGAGCTGCGTCTGCATCGAGACCTCGCCCGCCAGCACCGGGAAGATCTCGTAGCGTGTCGCGAACCGGAGCGTGTCCGTGGCCTCGTGGTTCCACGGGTCGGTGATCGCCACCGTGAGCTTCTGGCCCTCGCGGCGCAGCGGCAGCAGCCGGTACTTGAGCGCCATGTCGGCCGGCACCGCGCGCAGCACCTTCTCGTCCGGCTCGACCTTCAGCAGGTCCACCGCCGGCATCCCGTGCACCTTGGACAGCGACTTGAGCAGCGCCACCTCGTTCAGCAACCCGGCGCGGATCGCGAACAGCGGCACCGACCCGTGCCCGTTGGCGGCAGCCAGGTCCTTCACCAGCTTCGCCACCTGCTCCTGCGTCAGGAACTGCGACGTGATGAGGTGCTGCACGAGTGAACTGCCCGACGCCGTGCTCGGCGACGGTGGGCGGTACCCCTGCGGCCGTGCTCCCCCCGGGGACGAGGGGATCGCACGCATTTCGAGAGTCGAGCGGGCGTCGGACATGTGACGGGTGGGTCGGAAGAGTGCACGCCGATGACACGAGCGGGTGGGCCCGATCAGCGCTGTACCGGGGAGGGACGCCGAGTGCCCGAGAACGTCACGTGCGGGGCCAGGCTGGCGGCCAGCTTCGGGCCGATGCCTCGCACGCGCTCGAGACCCTGCAGTGAGCCGAATGGCCCACGGGCACCACGCTCCGCCACGATGCGCTGCGCGAGCGCCGGGCCGATCCGTGGCAATCGCTCGAGCGCGGCGGAGTCCGCCACGTCGAGGTCTACCGGCGGGAGTGTCGTCACCCGCGCGGCCGAACTGTCCTCACCGCCGCGCCGCCCGGTCCGGCGCCGGCCACCGGTCCCGCCCGCACCACTTTTTTCGGATGAGTCCGCCACGGCGCGACGCCGTCTGCCACGACTCCCGGCAGTCCGGCCGGCGCGAGCCCCCCGCGCCGCGCCCTGCGCCGAATCGACGGCCAGGAGCTGCCGCGCCAGCGACTCCGCCGACGCCGGCGTTGCATCGCCACGATCGCGCCAGTGACGAACCACACGAACGCCAGCACCCACGGCGGACACCGCCAGCAGCCAGGCCAGCGCCCGCCGCTCTCCCTGCGTCATGGACATCCCGACCCCGCGCTCTGCACGGAGCCACGGTGCGCCGGTTCACCCCGCAGCGCACACCGGAATCACGCCGACCGGTGCGAAAACACCCGGACGGCAACCGCCGACCCACTCGTCAGGGCGCCTCGAGCTCGCGGATCAGCGACACCGCCACCGTCCCCACGACCTGCATGCTCTCGCGCGACACCTTGTCCTCGGTGTCCTCCTGCGTGTGGTGGTAGGGATAGTCCAGGTCGATCACGTCGATCGCCTTCAGCCCCACCTTCTGGAGCGGGATGTGGTCGTCGTTCACGGGGTGCTTCGGCCGCTGGATGAAGTAGTTGGCATACCCCAGCGCCTCGGCCCGGCTCCACACCCGGGCCACCACCGCCCCCGCATTGTCCAGCGAGAACTGCTCCTGGAAGATCTGCAGGCTCCGGTCGCCGATCATGTCCCACACCACCGCGAACTCCGGGGCGTAGCCCGGGTCGGGCAGGTGGCGGGCGAAGTACTCCGAGCCGATGAAGACGTCCACCTCGGGGGGCCCGAAGGAGCCGTAGTCCTCACCGTCCACGAACACCAGGTCCACGCCCACCGTCGTCGGCTTCGCCTTCAGGGCGTCGGCGATCGAGAGGAAGAGGGCGATGCCGCTGGTGCCGTCGTTCGCACCCACGATCGGCTTCCCCGTGTCGGCCGGCGCCACCCCCTGCCCGTCGGAACGGGGGCGCGTATCCCAGTGCGTGACGTACAGCACCCGCGTCGCCGCGGTCGGGTTGAACCGTGCGATGATGTTCCGCATCGGCAGCGCGGTGCCGCCCTTGGTCGTGTGGGTCCAGGTCTGCTCGGTGACCGTGGCGCCCCGCGCCCGCATCTCGGCAACGATCCAGTCGCCCGTCTTCACGTGTCCGGTCGAGCCCGGCACGCGCGTGCCGAAGCCGAGGGCCGTGCGGAGGTAGGTCATCGACCGTTCACCGTCGAAGGCGGCCGCCGACCGCAACGCGAGCGAATCCGCCCCCGGCCCGGCCGTCGCCCCCGGGGTTTCCCCGCTGCAGGCCACAAGGCCCGCCAGCGCCACCAGCGTAAGGGTCGGCACCACGCGACGCAGCATCATGGGATCAGGGACACGACGGGAAGCGGAAAGGTCCGGAGGGGGCGGCTGGCGGCCGATCCGGACGGGAGTTCGGGAACCCGACACTTAAACCCGTGTCACAATTAGGCTTGAACCATGTGTCGTGGCCATCGAATATACGGCCCGGCAGCACCACGCTGCACCACCCCGTCCTCACGCCGTGAAGATCCTCAGTCGGTACGTCCTCCGGGAGCACCTCGGGCCACTCGCCTTCGCGCTTACGGCACTGACGTCGCTGCTGATGCTGAACTTCATCGCCAAGCGCTTCGGCGACATCGTCGGCAAGGGCCTGCCCGCCTCCGTGATCGCCGAGTTCTTCCTGCTCGCGCTGCCATTCACCGTGGCGATGACGCTGCCGATGGCCGTGCTCGTCGCCGTGCTCTACGCCTTCAGCCGACTCGCCTCCGAGAGCGAGATCACCGCCCTCAAGGCCAGCGGTGTCTCGATGGGCCGCATCCTCACGCCCGTCCTCGGCGGCGCCACGGTGCTCGCCCTCGGCATGGTCTACTTCAACGACTTCGTGCTTCCCGAGGCCAACCACCAGCTCCGCATCCTGCAGACCGACATCGGCCGCACCAAGCCGACCTTCGCGCTGCGCGAGCAGGTGATCAACGACATCATCCCCGGCCGCCTCTTCCTCCGCGCGCTGCGCATCGACAAGGCGCGCAACCGCCTGCACGACGTCGTCATCTACGACTTCGGCGACGGCAGCAAGCGGCGCACCATCGTCGCCGACAGCGGCGACCTCACGCTGACCGAGGGCACCGGCGACCTCACCATGCTGCTGTTCCACGGCACCATGACGGAGATTCCCACCGCGCAGCCCACGCAGCTCACGCGCCTCGCGTACGAGCGCGACCGCATCACCGTGCGCGGCGTCGCCAACAGCTTCTCGCGCGACAGCGCCGACAACTACAAGTCGGAGCGCGAGATGGGGGTCTGCGAGATGCAGGCGCAGGTGTACGGCGCCGAGCGTGAGCTGTATGCCGAGCAGCGCAGTGCGGCGGCGGTGCAGGCGCGTGCGATCCGCGCCCTCACGCGCGGCATCGTGGACACGCTGCGCCCCCCCGACTCGCTGCGCACGGCCTCACCGGGCATCGGCCGCTATTACTGCGAGGCCACCGCCGCACTCACCGCACTCTTCCGCGGTGGCGACAGCACCACGACGCGGGGCGGCACGCCGACCACGGCCGCCGCGCCGGTGAGCCCCACCATCGGCCCCGTGGTCACCCCGGCCGATCGCGCCGTCACGCCGGTGCCGGCCGGCGTGCCCGACACCGCCGCACCGGCCAGCGGCACCACGGTCACGGTGCCCGCCCCCACCCCGTCGGGGAGTGCCACCGTCGAGGCACCGCAGTCACTGCTGCCCCCGTCGACCGTCACCCCCTCGATGGCGTCGTCGGGGATCGGCTCGCAGCTCGAGCAGACGCTGCAGCGCGGCACCATCGCGCGCTCCACCTGGCAGCAGTACGAGGTCGAGATCCACAAGAAGTTCTCGCTCGCGGTGGCCTGCATCGTGTTCGTGCTGCTCGGTGCGCCGATCGCGCTGCGCTTCCCGCGCGGCGGCGTGGGCCTCGTGATCGGGGCGAGCCTCGCGGTCTTCGCGCTGTACTACATCTGCCTCATCGCCGGCGAGTCCATGGCCGACGACGGCGTGGTGCCGCCGTGGGTGGCGATGTGGGCGGCGAACCTCGTCTTCACGCTCGTCGGCGTGGTGCTCTTCCTCCGCATGGGGCGCGAGGGCAGCACGGCGCGCGGCGGTGACCTCGACGAGGTGAAGGACCGGATCCGGAACTGGTTCGCGTCGCTCCGCCCTGCGGCACGGCGCGCAGCCGCCGTGCCAGCCATCGACCGCTGAGTCATGCGCGCACTCGATCGTTACGTCCTGAAGGAATGGCTGCGGATCTTCCTGATCACGACCTTCGGCTTCCCGGTCATGATCGTGATCGTGGACCTCACCGAGAAGCTCGACACCTACCTGCAGCGCCAGATCCCCGCCCGCGACATCGCCGTCAGCTACCTGTATGGTGTGCCGGAGACGATGTTCCAGGTGCTGCCGGCGGCCGTGCTGTTCGCGACGGTGTTCACGGTCAGCTCCTTCACGCGGTACTCCGAGATCACCGCGGCCAAGGCCAGCGGCATCTCGTTCCATCGCTTCATCCGGCCGCTCACGCTCGGTGCCGTGTTCGCGATGTGCATCGGGTTCTCGCTGAACGTGATCATCCCGCCGCTCAACCAGAAGAAGCTCAACCTGCTGCAGGAGCAGAAGTTCAAGGACACCGGCGAGCGCTACAACTTCGCCTTCGCCACCGGCGAGGGCCGCACCTACAAGGTCGGTGCGCTCCACGCGTCGCGGAACATGATCGAGAACCTCGAGGTCGAGCGCCTCGGCCGCGGCCCGGCCATGCCGACGATGTACGCGCTGGCCGAGCAGGCGTTCTACCGGAAGAACAGCCACTGGATGATGGTGCGCGGCAACCTGCACATCGTACCGAACGCCACCGTGGACATCGTCTTCACCTACGATTCGCTGCTCGACCGGTCGTTCACCGAGCGCCCGCTCGAGCTCAATGCGGCGACGAAGGCGCCGGCGGACATGGGCTGGCAGGAGCTCGGGCGCTACATTCGTGCATTGCAGCGATCGGGCTCGGATGTGAATCCGCTGAAGGTCGAGCGCATGCTCAAGCTCGCCATTCCGGTCACCTGCGTGATCATCCTGCTCTTCGCCGCCCCCCTAGCCACGAGCACGCAGCGTGGAGGTGCCGCGTGGGGCATCGGCGTCAGCCTCCTGACGACGGTCATCTTCCTCGTTCTCGTGAACCTGATGCGCGGCTTCGGCGGCAAGGGGATCATCTCGCCTGACCTGGCGGCGTGGGTCCCCAGCCTGATCTTCGGCGTGGTGGGTGCGGTGCTGCTCTGGCGCGTGCGCACCTGATGGGCAGCGCACATGTGCCCACCCCGGTGAAGACGGTCACCGAGGCCGTCGACATCCTGCCGGTCCGCGGCCTGCGGGCGCTGGGGCGGCTGACGGTCGCGCAGCTCGCGCACACGGGCCGGTTCGCGCAGTTCATGGGGGACATCGGGCGCGGGTTCGCGGAGGTCGGCACCTGGGCACCGGAAGTCATCAAGCAGATGCGCAGCATCGGCGTGGACTCGCTGCCGCTGGTGGTGATCGTCGCCTCGTTCCTCGGCGCGGTGTCGGCCTTCCAGACCCGCTACCAGCTCTTTCCCGGCGTGCAGCTCAGCGTCATCGGCCTGATCGTGCGCCAGAGCATCGTGCTCGAGCTCGGGCCCCTGCTCACGGCGCTCGTGCTCGCCGGCCGCGTCGGCGCGAAGATGACGGCCGAGATCGGGACGATGCGCGTGACGGAGCAGATCGACGCGCTCGAGACGCTGGCCTTCGACCCCGTGGCGTTCCTCGCGGTGCCGCGCCTGCTGGCCGCCCTGGTGATGGTGCCGGTGCTGGTGCTGATCGCGAACTTCATGGCGATCATCAGCGCCTTCATCACGCTGATCATGGCCACCGACGTCACGCCGCTCGACTTCAAGGCCGGCCTGCAGCTGGCGTTCATCCCGTTCCAGGTCTGGTACAGCGTCATCAAGTCGGTCGGGTTCGGCGCGGCCATCGCGCTGGTCTGCACCTATGAAGGGTATGTCAGCGGGTCCGGCGCCGAGGGCGTCGGCCGCTCCACCGCCAAGGCGGTCGTGATCACCTCCGTCGCCATCCTCGTGTACGACGCCATCATCGCGGCGCTCCTCGCACCATTCATCCAGGCATGAAGCGCTCCAACGAAATCCTCGTCGGCCTGCTGCTGCTCCTCGGCGGCGCCATCGCCATTTTCGGGTCGATCTGGCTCGTGCGCGGCAGCCTGAACCAGGGCTATCCCCTCTTCGCCCGCTTCCCGTGGGGCGCCGGCCTCAAGCCCGGCCAGCCGGTGATGCTCGCCGGTGTCACCGCCGGTTCCGTCGCCGACGTGGAGTACGACCCGAAGGGCACCGTGCGCGTCACGCTGCGCATGAACAAGAACTTCCACGTGCCGAAGGGCAGCGTGGCCTCGTCGATCCCGGTCGGCTTCTTCGGCGACCGCGCCATCGCGATCGAGCCGGTCATCGGCGTCACCGAGATGACGCCCGAGGGCGACAGCCTGATCGTGAGCAAGGCCGGCGCGACCACCGACGAGGTGATCGCCACCGGCGACTCGATCGCGAAGGACATCCGCGGCATCACGCTGCCGCTGCGGCAGCAGCTCGCCGATAGCGGCGGCGTGCAGGACATCCGTGAGATCCTGCGCAGCACCAGTGCGCTCACGAAGCAGCTCAACGGCGTGATCATCGCGCAGAACGCGCAGCTCGCGATCGCGATGAGCAGCGTGAACCGCTCGCTGCGGGCGCTCGAGCGCACCACCAGCGCGCTCGACTCGATGCGGGTCGACAGCCTGACCCGCAACGCGGGCCGCGCGACCGCCAACGTGGCCGCCATCACCGACTCGCTGCGGCACACGATGCAGTCGCTGAACGCCACCATGGCGCGCCTGGAGCGCGGCGAGGGCACGGCCGGCAAGCTGCTCACCGATTCCCTGCTCTACAACGACGTCCGGCGCCTCGTGACACGCCTCGACAGCGTCACGGCCGACTTCAAGCGCGACCCGCGGAAGTACATCAAGTTCTCGGTCTTCTAGCCGGCGGCGGGGCGCCTGGCGGACCGATCGGTGCGGAACGCCTCGGCCCGCGCCGCGCGAGACTGCACAGATCAGCACGGCACGGCCGCAGCAGGCCGCCGGCACGGAATGGCGGCGGCTTCCGCTACGCGGTCGCAGCCTGCAGTGAGAAGTACCTCCGCCTGAGTCCGTTTCCGGAATCGGTGCCGGAATCGGTGCCGGACTCGACAATGGCACGCCAAGCCAGTTTGCGAGAAAGCGGACTTATCTACTTCCGTTATCCGACTGGAACATTAGACTGCCGCAATCAGAAACGAGATGAAACCTAGCCACCGATGGCGTGGATCTCCGGTTACGCTTGAGTTACACGCGTTCCGCTCTGACAGGTGACTCTCAACAGCGCGAGGTATCACGTGGGTGAATTCAAGGCGTTCCTCAAGGAGTACGGTGTCATCGGTCTCGCCCTCGGCGTGATCATCGGCGGCAAGGCGGGCGAGCTCGTCACGTCGATCGTCGACGGGTTGCTGATGCCGATCATCGGCTATGCGCTCAAGCCGCTCGGCACCTCCTGGCAGACGGCCCAGATCGGACCGTTCATGATCGGTCAGGTGATCGGCGCACTGATCAATTTCATCATCGTCGCGTACTTCGTGTTCTGGGCCTCCAAGAAGCTCCTCAAGGAAGACTCCGTCACCAAGAAGTGATCGGACACGCAGGTCCGCTGTGCGAACGGGCGACCCGATGGGTCGCCCGTTGTGCGTTCCGGTGATGGTGTTCGGTGACGTTGCCGCGGTGTGATGCGGGAGATCGCGGTTCCCACGGAGTCACGGAGACCACGGAGCACACGGAGGAACTGCTTGGAGGAACTGCTCGCGCGGATCCGGCCGCTGCCTCGCTCGAGCAGTTCCTCAACAACGCCGTTGCTCTCCTCCGTGGCCTCCGTGGTCTCCGTGACTCCGTGGGAACCGCGATCTCCCGCATCACACCGAGCCCCCGAGGTTCAAGATCCCCGTCCCCTTGAACGCGCGTTCAAGATCTCCGTCCCCTTGAACGTCGTCCCCGTGAACCCCATCACGCCGACGCCCGCTTGTTGAACACCACGTAGTAGACCGGAATCCCCACCAGGATCGCGCCGAACACCCCCAGCGTCGCCCACCGGCTGCTCTCGTCCCACAACGCGTTCCCCAGCAGGAACAGGCTCGACGCCACGAACAGCGCCGGCACCACGGGATACCCCGGCGTCCGGAACGGCGGGTTGTACCCCGGCTTCTGCCGCATCACGTACACGCTCGCCACCCCCAGCGCATAGAACGGCACGATCGCCGTCACGAATGCATCCGCCAGCTGCTCGAAGCTCCGCATCAGCACGAACACGATGCCCAGCAGCGCGCAGGTGATGATCGCCACGTACGGCGTCTCGTACTTCGGGTGCACCTTCGCCAGCCCGCGGAAGAACAACCCGTCATCCGCCATCGCGAAGAAGATGCGCGGCGCCGTCAGCAGCGTGCCGTTCAGCGTGCCGAACGTCGACAGCATCACCGTGATCGCCACGAACGTCACCCCCCAGTCACCCACCAGCAGCTGCGCAGCATCCGCGGCCACCAGCCGAGAGTTCGCGATCTGGTCCACCGTGAACACCGACAGGTATGCCAGGTTCGCCAGCAGGTAGATCACCACCACCGCCAGCGTGCCGATGATCAGCGCCTTCGGCAGCGTCTTCTGCGGGTCCTTCACCTCGCCACCCACGAAGCTCAGGTCCGCCCAGCCATCGAACGCCCACAGCGCACTCACCAGCGCCAGCCCGAACGCCCCCATCGCGAACGAGCCGGGTGGCATCGCCGGCGTGAAGTGCCCGCCGGTCTTCGGCAGCCCGATCGCGAACGCCATCATGATGATGAACGCCAGGCCGCCGTACTTGGCCAGGGTGGTCAGGTTCTGCACCAGGCTGCCCCAGCGCACACCCAGGATGTTGAAGACCGACGTCAGCGCGATCGCGACCGCCGCGAGGTAGTGCGCATAGTCGGAATACGGCGCCACCGCCGGGTCGTACCCCATCACCCGCAGCGTGTACTCGGCGAACGTCGTCGAGATCGCCCCCAGTGAGGCGGCGCGGATCACCACGAACTCCGACCACCCGAACAGGAAGGCGGGGAGCCGGCCCCACCCCTCTCGGATGTAGACGTAGAGCCCCCCCGTTTTCGGGTAGACCCCCGCGATCTCGGCCAGCGTCAGCGCGCCGCAGAGGGCCACGATGCCACCGGCCACCCAGACCGCCATCAGCGGCAACGGCCCCGGCAGCTTCTGGGCGATCCCGGCCGGTGACCGGAAGATCCCGGACCCGATCGTGGAGCCAACCAGCACGGCGACGGCGCTCCACAGGCCAAGTTGCCGGCGGAGGGTGGGGGCGGGAGGGGCGCTCATCCCCGCCAGCCTACGCCCCGGCTCCCGCCGGCGCAACGCGCGCGACGTAACCGCCTACCGATCCCCCGCGGGACCGGCGAACTTTCCGCGCTGCGGTGCGCGTTCAGTCGCGGTAACCGTCTCTCTCGCCCGTAACCCCGGTCTCCGAATGATCGCTACGACGATCTTCTGGGTGGCAGTCGTCCTCTGCGTGATCGCGCACCGCTACATCCTGCGCTCCGCATTCGCCGCCGGCGCCGCCGTCCAGCACTCGCACACCCTGCCCCCCACCCGCCGCGCCGTGGAGGTGGTCTGGGTGGTGCTCCCCGCCATCGCCCTGGTGTTCCTGCTCGTCGCCACCTGGCGCGCCATCGGCGAACACCAGTTCCGCCAGGCCTTCCCGGCTGCGGCCGAGGTCACGCCATGACGCTGCTTCGACGCCTGGCCGGTGTCTCGCTGCTGGCCGCCCTCGGCCACGTGATCTTCGGCGGCTTCGTGCGCATCTCCGGCTCCGGCATGGGCTGCGGTGACCATTGGCCGAAGTGCTACGGCTACTGGTTCCCGCCGTTCGACCGGCCCGACCTCGTCATCGAGGTGATGCACCGCTACTTCGCCGCCACCCTGTCCACCGTGGTGGCGGTGTTCCTGCTGTTCGCCTTCCTCCGCCGCACCAGCGCGGGCGTGGGTGGGCGCGGCGGCGTGCTGCGCGCGGCAGCGGGGGCCTTCGCGATCGTGATCGTGGCCGCCACCCTCGGCGCGGTGACGGTGAACTACCGCAACGAGTGGTGGGCCACGCTGGCGCACAAGGCTGTCGCGATGTCGCTGCTCGCGACGCTCAGTGCGGCCTGGATCCGCGCCGGCGGCATGCCGTCGCTCTGGGCTGCGTCGGAGCGCCTCGTCTCGTCGAAGACCGTGCGCGCCTCCACCATCGCCGCCGTACTGGCACTGCTCACGGTGATGATGGGCGGCATGGTGGCCAAGTGGACCGGGGCGGCCGTGGCCTGCACCGGCTTCCCGCTCTGCGGCCCCGACTCGCTCGGCGGTGGCGGCCAGCACATCCAGCTCACGCACCGCGTGCTCGCCTACCTCACGGCCTTCCACGTCGTGTTCATGTCGGTCTCGATCATGCGCCGGCGCGAGCATCGCACCATCACGCTGCTGGCCGGCGTGGCCGCCGTGGTCGTGGTGCTCCAGATCGTGCTCGGCGCCGTGATGGTGCTCGACGGCTTCCCGATCGTGATCCGATCGCTGCACCAGGCCACCGGCGTGCTGCTCTGGGTGAGCACGCTCACGCTCACGTATGCGGCGCGCCAGGCACAGCACCCACCCGGGCATGGGGCACCGGTGGGCGCCACCGTGCGCCCGCGCGCCCCGCAGATGGCCGGCGCCGCCGCATGACCACGCCGGCCCTCACGTCCGACGTGGTGACGGTGCGCCCGCTCTGGCGCGACCTGGTCATGCTCACCAAGCCGACCATCATCTCGCTCCTGCTCGTCACCACTGCCGCCCCGATGTACATCGCCGGCCGCCCCGACATCTGGCTCCTCGGCATCGTGATGCTCGGGGGCTACCTGATGGCCGGCGGGGCCAATGCGGTCAACATGTACCTCGACCGCGACATCGACAACGTGATGACGCGCACCCGCCGTCGCCCCATCCCCAGCGGCCGCATGACACCGCTGGCCGTGCTCTCGTTCGGCATTGCCCTCTCGGCCACCGCCACCTGGCTGCTGGCGTTCTACGTGAACGTGCTCACCGCCGCGCTCGCACTCGGCGGGTTCTACTTCTACGTGTTCATCTACACCCGCTGGCTCAAGCGCTCCACGCCGCAGAACATCGTGATCGGCGGGGCCGCCGGCGCCTTCCCGCCGCTGGTGGGCTGGGCCGCCGTCACCGGCCGCATCGACCTCACCGCCGTCTACCTGTTCCTCATCGTCTTCTACTGGACGCCGCCGCACTTCTGGGCGCTCGCGCTCAACAAGCAGAAGGACTACGGCAATGCCAGCGTCCCCATGGCACCGCTGGTCTGGGGTGAGCGGGAGACGATGCGGCAGATGTTCTGGTACACGATCGTTCTGCTCGTCGTCACGCTCCTCCCGGTGACCTATGGGGCGTTCGGGTGGATCTACGGCGCCAGCGCCGCGGTGTTCGGCGCGCTGCTGCTCGGCGGCGTGGTGCGCATGATGCGCGCGAAGGACTGGGTGAAGCCGGCGTGGTGGGTGTACGGCTACTCGCTGCTCTACCTCGCCCTGCTGTTCGTGGCGATGGTGGTGGATCGACAGCTCGCCGCCTGACCGGCCGGTGGCCACCGGGAGGCGGTAGCTTTCACCATGCCGCTGCCGCCAGACCTGCGCCCCCCCGCACCGCTCCCGCCCGACCTCGGGCCACTCACCGACATCGCCGACGTGCACGCCGCCGCCACCGAGGCCGTCCGGCGCTTCACCACGCCGCCGGCGATCACGCGTCGCATCACGGATCCCGTCGAACGCGCGGCGATGCCGAAGCACATGCCCCCCGGCGCCGTCCACCACGATGCCGTCGGCAGCGAGGGACGCATCGCCTGGTGGTCCTGGGGACAGCCGGACTGGCCGCTGGTTGCCTGCGTGCATGGCTGGGGCGGACGCGGCACGCAGTGGGGACCGGTGGCGGCCGCGCTGCTCGCGGCGCAGCACCGCGTGGTCGTGCTCGATGCGCCGGCGCATGGCGCCTCGGACGGTGACCGCGCCTCGCTTCCTGCCTACCGCAACGCCCTGCTGCGCGTGCTGGATGCCGCCGGCGCGCCGCGCGCGCTCGTCGGCCACTCGCTCGGCGGCCTCGCGGTGCTGGCAGCGATCGCGGAACGCGCCGCGGCGGACCAGCGCCCGCTGCCACGCGCCGTCAGCATCGGCGCCCCGAACAACGTGGACCGGCCGCTCCGGCGCTTCCTGAACCGGCATCGCGGCAGCGAGGCGGTGCACCGCGCCATGCTCGCACAGCTCGAGTCGCGCTGGCAGTTCTCGTGGGCGGCGATGGACACGGTGCATCTCGGCGCCCAGGCGCTGGCGGCCGGCGGTGCGCCGCTGCTGGTGGTGCACGCCGCCGACGACGAGCAGGTGCCCGTGATCGAGTCGGAGGGGCTGGCGGCAGACTGGCCCGGTGCCGTGCGCTGGCTGGCCCCGGACGGGTGCGGCCACCTGCGCATCCTGCGCGATGCGGGCGTGGTGCAGCGCATCGTGGATTTCATCACCGCGCCGGCCGGCTGAGTCAGCGCCGGAAGGTGAGCGTGACCACCTGCGTCGACCCACCAGCGCCGAGCTTCACCTTCGCCGAGACCACGCCCAGCGACGGATGCCAGGCGCGGATGGTGGTGCGTGCGCCGCGCGCGTCGAGGGTGAAGCGCGCCGTGCCGGTGCTGTCGCTCACCGCCCCCGACGCCGTCGGTGTGACGGCCACGAACGCACGCGCCCACGGCAGGTGCGCGGCATAGATAGCCACCACGCCGGTGCTGTCCGCCACCTGCCGCACCGGCACCAGCTGGCCATCCATCAGGAAGCGAACGGTGTCCACCGGCAGCGCCATGACCGACGGCACCACCACCAGTGACTCGGCGAGTGAATCACGCATCACGAGCTGGAGCATGCTGCCCGCCGCCGCCACCTGCATGCGTGGCTGCAGGCGACAGGCCTCCAGCCGCACCGTGGGACGATGCTCGGCGGGCGCAGCGCCGATCAGCACCGGCGCCGGACCCTCCACCCACACCAGCGCATCCTGCACCGCACTTCCCCGCCGCGTGACCGCCGTGTCCACGAATGCCGCGCCGCAGGCCGGCTCGATTGCACCGGCATTCACCATCGTGTCGGCCGGCAGGGTGCCCGCCACCACCACGCGCACCTCGAGTTGCACGGGCTGGTCGGCCGGCGTGCGCAGGCGTGAGGGGGACGGGCGCAGGCGCGGCAGCCGCAACGCACGCGCCGCCGCCGACTGCGCGGCCGGCACCGCCCGTGGTGGCGCCACCACGTCGCCGTCCGTCGCGGGCCAGAACACGAATGCGCCGGTGCCTGCGACCGCCACCGCCAGGAGCCCCACCACCCACCGCCTGCTCACGGCCTCGTCATCCGGGTCACCTGAAGGGTGTCGTGGTGCGGTAATACAGCAGCAGCCCGTGGTTCATCTCGAAGCCGCCGGTGCGGTTCAGCCGCTGCAGTCCGTAGCCGAGCTCCACGCGGTTGGTGGGCGTCAGCGCGTGGCCCACCACCACCTGTGTGCGCGTCTGCTCGAGCATCGCCACCCGAGCGCGCGCCGGATGCACGTTCACGAGGAACTCCTGCGAGAACGCGCCATACCACCGCCCATCCTGCGTGAGGTTGTGCAGGAGGCGGTCCTGCCGCCTCAGCCGCACCACGGTCGGGTTCCAGTCGGCACCCTCGGGGGCCAGGTCACCGGTCGCACGGATCACCCGGAACTCCGCCCGCGAGCGATCGCTCCACGTCCATGCACCCACCCGGCGCGTGCCCATCAACTGCACCAGCGGACGCAGCTCGAAGGTGTTCGTGCGCGCGGGGAACTCGCCGTAGCGATACCCGTGCGACACACCGAGTCCCGCCATCGCACGCCACTGCTTCGAGAGGTCACGGGTGTAGCCCAGCGCACCGAGGTTGAGCTGCCACACACGGCCGCCATCCGCCCGCCGCGGGTGGTAATCCCAGTACAGAGACGACCGCGCGCCGAAGCGATGATCGCCGAACAGCCCGCCCCAGAGCACGAAGTCCGCCACCTGCTGTCCCCTTAGGGGCAGTGCGGCCAGCAGCAGGCATGTCGTCACCGCGCAGGTCGTCCGCAGGTTCGTCATTCAGTCGGTCACGTTGCTGGAAGGTGCCTCGTGCGGCTCCATGTGCACGAGCACACCGAGCACCTGCCGGTTCGCCGCGCGGATGGCGCCCTTCACCTTGCCGCTCACGATGTGCGCCGACTCCAGCGACATCCGCGGGTCGGCCTGCACGTGGATGTCCACCCAGAAGCCGCGGCCCGCGCGGCGCACGGCCAGCTTCTCCACGGCGCGCACGTCGTCCACGCCCTGCGCGGCGGCGCGGACCGCCGCGATCACCGGCGGGTCAGCCGCCTGGTCCATCAGGTCGGCCACCGCGTCCTGCATCAGCTGCACGCCGTTCCAGGCGATGATGCAGGCGGCGATCAGTGCCGCCCAGTCGTCGGCGCTCTCCCACCCGGGGCCGCCGATGAGCGCGATGCTGATGCCCACGAACGCGGCCAGCGAGGTGAGCACGTCGCTGCGATGGTGCTGGGCATCGGCGGCGAGCGCCGCGCTGCCCTGCTCCCGCGCGATGCGCTGCACGCGCTTCGCCACCAGTTCCTTGATCACGATCACGCTCGCCAGCACGCCCAGCGTCCACGGTGCCGGCGCATGGTGCGGCGTGCGGATCTCGTGCACCGAGGCCACGCCGATCCCCACGCTCGCGATCAGCAGCAGCACCGCCACGGTGGCACCTGCCAGCGCCTCGGCCTTCCCGAAGCCGAACGGGAACTCGTCGGTGGCATCGCGGTCCGCGATCCGCACGCCGGTCCACACCGCCAGGGACCCGAACAGGTCGAAGCCGCTCTCCGCCGCGTCGGCCACGAGTGCATACGAGTGGCCCACCAGTCCGCCCACCAGCTTCACCACCGTCAGCCCGACGTTCACGACCATGCCAAGGCGCGCGGCATTCACTGCCACCCCCGCCTCGCGCGCGCCTGCGAGTGCCGACATCTAGAGGCGGAACAGGTCGGCCTGCATCGTGTCCGGCGTGACGAGCACGGTACCGGCCAGCGTCACGGCCACGTTCACCTCCGTGCGCATGCCGAAGCGCCCGGCGAGATACACGCCCGGCTCCACCGAGAACAGCACGCCCGGCAGCAGGTGGCGCTCCTCGCGGGTCTCGAAGCCATCCATGTGCGGGCCCGAGCCATGCAGGTCGCGCACGTCGATCGAGTGGCCCGTGCGGTGCGTGAACGCGGCACCGAAGCCGCGGGCCGTGATCACCGCGCGTGCCGCATCGTCCACGTCCGCGCCACGCACCGTCAGGCCAGCCGCGAAGCCATCGCGCACCACCCGGATCGCCGCGTCGCGCGCGTCGCGGATCGCCTCCCACACCGGCAGCACGTCGGGATCCGCCGGTGTGCCGATGGTGGCCATCCACGTCTGGTCGGCGTACGGCTGGCCCGGTTCGCCGGCCCAGAGGTCGATCAGCAGCACGGAGTCCATCGTGACCAGCGCGCTGCCATCGGCGTGCGGCTCGTAGTGCGGGTTCGCCGCATTGGCGCCCACGCTCACGTTGCACGGATGGGTGGTCACCAGGCCACGCGACGCGAACTCGCCCATGATCCACTGCTGCACGGCGTACTCGGTGAGCGGCGTGCCGGCGCGGGCAGCAGTGGCGGCGCGCTGCAGAGCCGCAGGGCCGATCACGGCCAGCGCCTCGGCGGCGCGACAGTGCGCGGCGAGCTGCGCCTCGGTGAGCAGCGCGTAGAACCGCGTCACCAGCTCCGCCGAGGTCTCGACCGTGGCCCCGCAGGCGCGCACGAGGTCCAGCACGCCGCCCGGCACGCGATCGAGGTACGGCACCGCGTCACCCGGCGAGTACTCCATCGCGACGCGCTTCCCCTGCACCAGTGCGCGGATCTCTCCCTCGAGCGACTGCCACGACTGGTAGATCCGGCGCTCCCACGTGGCCGGCCATTTCCGCCACGAGTCGAGCTCGATGGCGTGCATCAGCGCCACCGGCGTGCCCTCGGCCGGGAGC
Source organism: Gemmatimonadaceae bacterium (assembly GCA_020851035.1). NCBI lineage: Bacteria > Pseudomonadati > Gemmatimonadota > Gemmatimonadia > Gemmatimonadales > Gemmatimonadaceae > Gemmatimonadaceae bacterium. The sequence goes on from JADZDM010000027.1 coordinate 26,740, forward strand.
CACGCCACCGCCCGGCGCGACGACAGCCCCTCGAAACCCAGCAGCCCCGACGCGATCGGGTTGCAGCCCTTGAACTCGTAGAGCAGCCAGCCGTCGAGGCGCGCTGCGCGCAACGCCGCCTGGATCTCGCTCAGCCGATGTGGTTCTCGCATCCCCGCAAGCTATTCGCCACCGGGCAGGCCGTCAGCCGCGTCCCCACGTGGCCTTCCACTGCTGCCCGCGCCCGGTGCCGTCGATGCGGGTCACCACCGCCGGCGCGCCGGTCAGCGCCTCGAGCATGGCGGCGAAGGCCGACGCGTAGAACGCGAAGCCGGCGATCGCCGACCCCTCGATCGTCACCGGGTCGCTGACGGCGAGGATCACCGATGCCCCGATCCGCTCCACGCGCGCATCCAGGTAGCGCTTCGCGAGGCGCCGGACCGTGGTCAGCGCAATGGGACGCGCCAGCACCCCGGGCAGCCGGCGGATCGCCGTGCGGCGGACCCGCGAGACGGTGTCGACCGCCTCGTGCGCCAGCAGCGTACCGGCGGAGTCGAAGACCCGGTGGGCGTCCGTGCGGCGCCCGATCAACCGTGCCAGCGCCGCCGCCTCGTCCCGCACGGTGCGCTCGTTGCGGCGCACGGCCTCGCCATAGCGCTTGATCTGCGCATACACGGTGTCGGTCAGGCCAAGCCGCTTCGTCCGCAGCTCCTCGATGTACTCGGCCTCGACGTCGCCCTCCGGGGTGTCCACCACGCGCACTGCTTCCAGCAGGCTCAGAGGCAGGCGGGCATCGACGGTCGCGGACATCGGCAGGGATGATGGGGGGAGCGCCCGGTGTGACGCGTGGGCAGCGGAACGCCTCACAGCGAGGCACGTCCCTGCCGCAGCGGCACCGGATCGGACCGAAGCTATACCGAAGCGTGAAAGCGAACAAGCGACGGACTGACGCAGCGCAGGAACCGGGACGGCGTGTCACGGCTTCCGTATATTGTCGAGCGGTTCCCCCTTCCCAGACACCGGTGTTCAGGCGCATGCCCCACTCCCCTGTTCCCGGCTCCGCAGTCCAGCAGTCCGCCTGTCTCCCCGCATGCTGACACGCCCCGCGCCGCAGGATGCCGCTGGCCACGACTGCGCGACCACCCGTCGCCAGGTCTTCGCGGCCTGCGACGGTGAGCTCACGCCAGCGGAGCTCCGGGACATCGACGGGCATCTCTCGTCGTGTGCCGGCTGTCGTGCACACTTCACCGCCGATGCCACGCTGCACCACGTCGTGCGCGCGGCGGCACGCCTGGATGCGGCGCCGCCCGGCCTGCGCGAGCGGGTGGAGCGACTCCTGCACGCGCACACCACCGAGAACGCGCCGGCGTGACGCTGCCGCCACTGGTCTCAGCCGCGCTCGGACCGGTGGTGGCTGCAATCGTGTGGCGGGCGGGGACACTCACCGCCGGCGGCGCCGTGACCGCCGCACTCATCGGCAGCACCAGCGCACTGGCCGGCCTGGACTGGATGTGCATCCTGCTGGCCTTCTTCGTCAGCAGCGTGCTGCTTGGCCGTGTGGGCCGCGAGCGCAAGCGGCAGCGCAGTGCCGCCGTCATCGGCAAGGCCGGTGCGCGTGACGCGATGCAGGTGCTCGCGAATGGCGCTGTCTTCGCGCTCGGTGCGGCAGCGGCCGCATCGGGCCGCGGCACCGACGCCATCGCCGCGATCGCACTCGGTGCCGTGGCAGCGGCCACCGCCGACACCTGGGGCACCGAGATCGGCATGCTCGCCGGCGCGCCGCCACGCTCGATCCTCACCGGCGCGCCGCTCGAGCCCGGGATGTCGGGGGGCGTGACCGCACAGGGACTGATCGCCACCGCCGCAGGCGCGATCACCCTCGCGACACTGGCGTGGGCACTGGGCTGGCCGGGGCGCGTGGTCATCGCGGCCGCAGCGGGCGGAGCGGCGGGCGCGATGGCCGACTCGGTCATCGGCGCCACGTTGCAGCAACGGCGGCGCTCGCCAGGCACCGGACGCCTCACGGAACGCCTGCGCGACGATGACGGTACGCCTACCGAGTGGGCCGGCGGTGTGCGCTGGCTGGACAACGACGGCGTGAACTTCGCCGCCACCTGCATCGGCGCCGGCATCGCATTCGAACTGCATCACCTCATGACCCGAGGCGCGGCGTGACGCGCGGCCCGCAGCACGCGCAGGCCATCGTGGTCGGCGCCGGTCCCGCCGGCGCGGCCGCGGCGTGGGCGCTGGCGTCGCAGGGAATCGACGTGCTGATGCTCGACAAGGCCACCTTCCCGCGCGACAAGCCGTGCGCCGAGTACCTCAGCCCGCAGGGATCACGGATCCTGGATGCGATGGGCGTGCTCGGCGAGGTGGAGGCGGCAGGCGCCGCCCAGCTCACCGGCATGCGCGTGCGCAGCCCCGATGGCGGCGTGATTCACGGCGAGTTCGCCGCGCAGCACGGCTTCACCGGCTTCCGTGACCGCGGCCTCGCGCTGCGACGGCGCCGCCTCGATCCCATCCTCCAGCAGGCCGCCATCCGCGCCGGCGCGCGGCTGATGGAGCATGCCTCGGTGGAGTCGCTGCTGACCGACGGCGGCACCGTGTCGGGTGTGCGCGTGCGCGTGGACGGCACCGTACGCGCGCTGAATGCGCCACTGGTGATCGGGGCCGACGGGTTGCGCAGCATCGTGGCGCGTCGCATGGGCCTGGAGGCGCGCCTGCCGTGGCCGCGCCGCGTGGCGTTCGTGGCGCACTGGCGGCAGGTGCGCGGCATCGGCGCACAGGGCGAGATGCACGTCGAGCGCGATGGCTACGTAGGCCTGGCCGACGTGGGCCACGGCGAGACGAACGTGGCGATCGTCGTCCCCCGCCGCCTCGCCCGCGAGGCCGCCGGTGACGCGGCCGGCTTCATGGCACGCTGGCTGGCGCGCCATCCGCAACTCGCGCCCCGCTTCGAGGGTGCCACGCGGACCGGCCCGGTGCAGGTGACCGGACCGTTCGCCTCGCACGCCAGGCGTGGTGCCGCCGCCGGAGTGGCGCTGGTGGGCGACGCGGTGGATTTCTTCGATCCCTTCACCGGCGAGGGGATCTATGCCGCGCTGCGCGGTGGTGAACTGCTCGGTGGGTACGCCGCCGACGCGGCCGCCGCGCCAACACCCGCTGCCGCGTTCCGCGCCCTGCAGGCGTACGATGCGGCGCGCACGGCGGAGTTCCGCCAGAAATGGGTCGTCGAGCGCGTGATCGGCGCCGCCGTGTCGTCGCCGATGCTCATGAACCATGCGGCGCGCGTGCTCGGCGCGCGCCGCGACCTCGCCGACCTGCTCGTCGGCGTCACCGGGGACTTCGTGCCGGCGCGGGCCGTGCTCAGCCCCGCATTCCTGCTGCACTTCCTCGACCCGCGACGCTGGCGCCTGCCGCGTCGCGCCACCTGACCTCATGCCGATCGACAAGGATCTCTACCGCGCCGTGCTGGGCCGGTTCGCCAGCGGCGTCACCATCGTCACCACCATCGACGCCGAGGGACGCGACCACGGCATGACCGTGAGTGCGTTCTCGTCGCTGTCGCTGGATCCGCCGCTGGTGCTGGTCTGCATCGACCACACCGCCTCGGTGTGGCCTGCCTTCCGCGATGCCCGCGTGCTCGCCGTGAACATCCTGTCGTCGTCACAGGAGGCGCTCTCACGCCGCTTCGCGAGCCGCGATGGGGACCGGTTCGAGGGCGTGGGCTTCACGCGCGGCAGCGACGGGGTGGTGCTGCTCGACGACACGCTCGCCGCCGTCGAGTGCACCGTGGTCGACTGCATCGCGCACGGCGACCACTCGATCCTGGTCGGCCGCGTGGATGCCGGCATGGCGCGCGACCTGCAGCCGCTGCTCTACTACCGCGGTGGGTATGCCTCACTCACCCGCTGACCGGCGCGCGTGGGCCTGCTGACGCCCGCCCGGCGCATGGGCCACGAGGTGCTCGACGAGCCCGGCGTATCACCCGACCTCGTGATGCGCTCGCATCGCGACATCACCCGCGCCAATGCGCTCTTCGGCGGCACGCGCGCCGTCGTCGCCCGTGTGCGCGCGATCGAGCACCGCCTCCCCGCCTCCCCGCTGGTGGTGGACGTCGGCGCCGGCAGCGGCGACATCCTCGACGCCGTCTGCGCCGTGCTCCGCGACGGGGGGCGCCGGCCGCGCCCGGTTGCCGTCGACACTGCGGTCGCGCTCGCGCCCGCCGTGCGGCAGCGCGGCAGTCACTTCATCTGCGGCTCGATCTTTGCGCTGCCGCTCGCGACGGCTGCCGCCGATCTCGTGATCGCGGCGCAGGTGATCCATCATTTCCCGCACCACGACGTACATTCCGTCCTTGCCGAGTTGAATCGCGTGGCACGCCACGCCGTGCTCGTCAGTGACCTGCGCCGGAGCTGGATCGCGGCGGCGGGACTCTGGGCCAGCAGCTTTCCGCTCGGGTTTCATCCGGTCAGCCGTCACGACGGGGTTGTCAGTGTGCTGCGAGGCTTCGCACCTGAGGAACTCCGGAGCGCGATTCGGCAGGCCACCGGTGCCACGGCCGACGTGCACACGCATCTCGGCTGGCGCGTGACCGCAGACTGGCACCCCGGACACGCCGCGTGACGTCGCGCGCGCCGGCCCCGCATCACATCCACGCACGCCCATGACCTCTCCCACGACGGACCGGCTCCGCTCGCCCTATCGCCTCGGCCCCATGCCGCTGCAGCGCCACATGATCATCGTGGACGAGCAGACCGTGCAGGCGCCGCGGGACGTGATCTTCGCCGTCGCGAAGGACGTGCTGGCCTGGCCGGACCACCTCCCGCACTACCGGTTCGTGACCTTCCGCCAGCGATCACGCGATGGCGGCGGCCTGGTGGAGATGAGCGCGAACCGGCCCTTCGGCGGACCACTCGACTGGCCCACCTGGTGGCTCTCCGAGATGAGCGTGGACGAGACGGTGCCGAACATCCGGTTCCGGCACGTCCAGGGCATCACGACCGGCATGGAGGTCGAGTGGCAGTTCGTGCGCCGCGACGATGCCGTCACGCATGTGCGCATCGTGCACGCCTGGGACGGCCCCTGGTGGCCGCTGGTCGGCCGCGTCGCCGCCATGGCGGTGATCGGCCCGGTGTTCATCCATGGCATCGCCTCACGCACCCTCGCCGGCCTCGCACGCGCGGCCGAGCAGCGCACCTGATCCGCTTCCTTCCCACACCGCCCCCCCGATGTCCTCTCCCCGTCGCGTCGTCATCACCGGCATTGGCGCGATCACCCCGATCGGCATCGGGCTCGATTCGCTCCGCGCCTCCCTCCGCACCGGCAAGTCGGCGGTGGGCATGCTCACCCGGTTCGACCCCAGCCCTTTCCGCACGCACATCGCGGCCCAGGTCAACGACTTCGTCCCGGAAGACCACCTCGACTCGAAGCGCGTGAAGCGGCTGGATCGCTTCGGCCAGTTCAGCGTGACCGCCGCCAACATGGCGCTCGCGGACGCCGGCATCGACATGGCGCGGGAATCGCGCGAGAACGTCGGTGTCATGATGGGCACCGCCCTGGCCGGCGTCGGCTATGCCGAGGAGCAGCTCGGGCGCTACCTCACCGGCGGCCTGCGTGCGGTGGACGCCACGCTCGCGCTGGCCGTCTTCGGCGGGGCGTCGAGCTGCAACATCGCGATCGAGACCGGGGTGCAGGGCCCCAACTGCACCAACGCGATGAGCTGCGCGTCGGGTGCGATGGCGATCGGCGAGGCGTACCGCCAGGTGCGTGACGGCTACGCCGACGTGATGATCGGCGGCGGCGCGGAGGCCCCGCTGGCGCCGCTCTGCTTCGGCGCCTTCGCACTCATCCGCGCGATGTCCACCCGCAACGAGGATCCCGGTGCGGCCAGCCGTCCCTTCGACGCCGGCCGCGATGGCTTCGTGATGGGCGAGGGGGGCGCGGCGCTGATCCTCGAGGAGCGCTCCCGTGCCCTCGCGCGCGGCGCCCGCATCTACGCCGAGATCGTCGGCTACGGCACCACCAACGACGCGCACCACATGACCGCACCGCTGCCCGGCGGCGCCCAGGCCGCGCGGGCCATGCGCCAGGCGCTCTCCCGCGCCGACCTCGCCCCCGCCGACGTGGAGTACGTCAACGCCCACGCCAGCGCCACGCCGCTCAACGACCCCACCGAGGTCGAGGCCATGCGCACCGTCTTCGGTGATTCGCTCGACGACATCTGGGTCAGCGGCACCAAGGGATTCCACGGCCACGCCCTGGGCGCCAGCGGTGCCATCGAGGCCGTGATCTGCATGCTCGCGATGCAGGACGGATACCTGCCACCCACCGCGAACCTCGTCGAGACGGACGCCGCCTGCCAGCTCCGGCACCTCCCAGCCGCCGGCGTGGCCATGTCCCCGCGCGTCGTCATGTCGAACTCGTTCGGATTCGGCGGGATCAACGCCTCCCTCGTGTTCCGCGAGGCGACGTGACCCCCTAACTTGGGCTGACTTCCAACCGATCAGGACGCCATGAAGCCAGCCCGCGAGTTCGTCGCCGAGTTCCTCGGCACCTTTGCCCTCACGTTCATCGGCGGCGCCGCCATCATGCAGACGCGCAATGTCGATGCCGGCGCCGGCCTGGTGGAGGTGGCGCTCGCGCATGGGCTGGTGCTCTTCGTGATGGTCAGCGCGCTGATGAAGATCAGCGGCAACTTCAATCCCGCGGTGTCCATCGGACTGCTCGTCACCGGGCGGATCACGCCGATGGAGGCGGGCACCTTCATCGCCGGACAGTTCACCGGCGCCATCGTCGCCGCCCTCTCGCTGAAGGGGCTCTTCCCGGCCGCGCTCTGGGAGTCGTCACGCGGCACGCGGCAGATGGTCTCGCTGGACGTGACCACCGGCCAGGCCTTCGCCCTCGAGGCGATCGCGACCGGCTTCCTGATGACCGCCGTCATGGGCACTGCGGTAGACGGCAAGGGTCCGAAGATCGGCGGCCTCGCCGTCGGCCTCACGCTCACGGCGTGCATCCTCGGCATCGGCCCGCTCACGGGCGGAAGCCTGAATCCCGCCCGCACGATCGGGCCGATGGTCGCGACCGGCGTGTTCGAGGGCCTGGCGCTCTACCTCGCAGCGCCGATCGTCGGTGCCGTGGTCGCCGCACTGCTGTATCGCCACCTCATGCTCGACACCGAGTGACTGGCGCCAGCGTGCGTGGCGCCACGGCGTGACCGCCGCCCAGGCGCACCGCCCTGACGGATGAACGAGGAGCGGGGCGGCCTTCGTGTCTGAAGGCCGCCCCGCTCCCGTGTCACGCCCCAGCAGCGCGGAGCGCCGTCAGTTCAGCGTCCAGGTGACTTCGTTCGACTGGAGTGTGTACGCCTCGGTGGAGCCGGCGAGCGTGTGTCGCACCCGGAACACCACAATGCCCGTGCTCCCGCCCGCGACCGTCCGCACCTTGGCAGGATCCGCCGTGGCCCGGAAGTTCACTGTGGCACCCGGCGGCAGCAGGACCGCCGACTGCGGGCAGGACGCGATGGAAGAGGTGACGTCGGTCCAGGTCGTGCCGCTCGCCGCACGCGCCTGCACCATCGTGGCGCAGATCCCGCCGGACACCGTCTCCGACAGCGAATTCGTGACCGCCAAGTTCAGCGTCAGCACGGAGTCGGCCAGCGACGCCGTCGGCGCCGATGCGGCCGCAGACAACCGTGTCTCGAACGTCGGCGAAGAGGAGGCGGGGTTGGTCGTTCCATCGGAGGCACACGCCGCCAGGAAGGCGGCGGCGAGGACAGTGGCAGTTCGGGCAAGATTGATCACGTCAGATCTCCAGATCGGCGTTCGGTACACTCGAGCGACGGGCACGGTTCGCGATGCGGCGCACCACGGCGCCGGCCCGTGTCTTCTCCCAAGCATACCATGTGCCGCGGCAACGGGTCACACCGTGTGACGGGCACAAAAAGAAGAGCTCGCCATCCTCCGTGGGCTGGCGAGCTCTTCAATTAAAGTCCCACCGGTTCAGGCACCCGCCGAACCCGCACCGTACTTCGCGTCGTAGCGGTCGATGCTCTGCGTGATGATCCGCATCGCTTCCGCGGCGTCGAACCAGCCGATGATCTCCACCCGCTTCCCCTCGAGGTCCTTGTAGATCTTGAAGAAGTGCTCCACCTCGCGCAGGAAGTGGCTCGGCAGGTCTTCCAGGTCGTGGACCTCGTCGTGGATGGGGTCGTGCATCGGCACGGCCAGCACCTTGTCGTCGGGCTCGCCCTTGTCGAGCATCTTCAGCACGCCGACCGGACGCGCGTCGATCTGGCACCCCGGAAACGTGGGCTCGTTGATCCGGACCATGATGTCGAGCGGGTCGTTGTCCTCGTGCAGCGTGCGTGGGATGAACCCGTAGTCGCCGGGATAGTGCACCGCCGAGTAGAGCACGCGGTCGAGCTTCAGCAGGCCGCTCTGCTTGTCGAGCTCGTACTTGTTCCGGCTCTTCGCCGGGATCTCGATCACCGCCGTGACGTGCTCGGGCGGCTTGTCACCGGGCGGAAGGTCGTGCCATGGATTGAACATTTACATGGAATTCGTGAGGGGCGCGCCGCGGGTCCTTCCGCGGCACACCAACAGGATAGCAGACCTCGGAAGGGCGACGGCGGACTCAGCGGCCGGCAGCGATCGCCCGCGCCGCCGCGACGGCGAAGTACGTCAGGATGATGTCCGCCCCGGCCCGCCGGATCGCCATCAGGCTCTCCAGCATCGCACGTTCCAGGTCCAGCCAGCCCCGCTCCGCCGCAGCGTGGAGCATCGCGTACTCCCCGCTCACCTGATACGCAGCAACCGGCATGCCCGTCACGTCCTTCACGCGCCGGATGATGTCCAGGTATGCACCGGCGGGCTTCACCATCAGGATGTCGGCACCCTCCGCCATGTCCTGCGCCACCTCCCGGATCGCCTCGTCGGAGTTGGCCGGATCCATCTGGTACGCGCGGCGGTCTCCGAAGGCGGGTGTGCTCTCCGCCGCCTCCCGGAACGGTCCGTAGAAGGCGCTCGAGTACTTCGCCGCATACGACATGATCGGGATGTGTGCATGCCCGTGTTCGTCGAGCGCCTGACGGATCGCGCCCACCCGCCCGTCCATCATGTCGCTGGGTGCCACCATGTCCGCCCCCGCCTCGGCATGCATCACCGCCTCGCGCGCCAGCAGCTCCAGGGTGCTGTCATTGTCCACCTGCTCGCCATGCAGCAGCCCGCAGTGCCCGTGGTCGGTGTACTCGCACATGCAGACGTCGGTGATCACCAGCAGCCCCGGCACCGCCGCCTTGATTGCCCGGATCGCCTCGGCCACCGGGCCATCGGCGTCCCAGGCCCCCGACCCCGTGGCGTCCTTCGTGGCCGGGATCCCGAACAGGATCACCCCCCCGACGCCCGCCGCCGCCGCTGCCACCGCATCCTTCACGCACTCGTCCACCGACGTCTGGGCGCACCCCGGCATCGACGAGATCGGCTGGCGGATGCCGGCGCCCGGCCGCACGAAGAGCGGGAGGATGAATTGTGACGGATGGAGGTGCGTCTCGCGCACCAGAGCCCGCATCGCGGGGGTGCTCCGGAGCCGGCGCAGCCGGACTGCCGGGAAGAGCGCGCCAGCCGGAGGGGCAGCGGCACTGCCCAGGGACGGGGTCGGGAGTGTGGAAGCCATACCGCAGAGAATACCCATCGATCGGGGACCGTCCAGCGGGCCCGCCGCTGGTGTGGCACCGACGCACCGCCCCGGCAGAGTGTTGGTGCCGAGCGACACCCTGTCGCACGCCCACCCACCGCGCACGGTGCCGTCAGGCGTCGCCGCGGCGAACGCCGGGGCCGGTAACCCGATGCCCTGCAGGATCTTGCGCTCCGGCTGGGTCCGCTGATTGGGAGCGGCCAATCTCCCGTACCTGCCCGTCCCGTCAGGCACGGCTAGTGCGCTGGTGAGGTCCAGATACCGGCGTTGTGACTGCCTCCCATTTTCTGAGCCTTCCATGAAGCGTACCCTTCGTCTTGCCGCTGCGGCCATGCTCGCCACCTCCACGGCCGGCGCCCAGACGCTCCTGCTCGACACCTTCGACGCCGAGAACGGCGGCAACTCCGCCCTGAACTACGCCACCTTCGGCCAGTGGAACGTCGTCGGTGCCGTGGACCTCGTGAAGAGCGGCGACTTCGGCATCTCCTGCGTCGGCGGCGTCGGCGCCTGCGTGGACCTGAGCGGCACCGCCAGCTCGAGCGGCAGCCTGATCAGCAAGACCGCCTTCTCGTTCAGCGCCGGCGACCTCGTGGGTGTCTCGTTCATGGCCAGCGGTAACCAGCGCGGCTATGCCGATGACCTGCTGAACCTCACGCTGAACTTCTCGTCGTCCACCACCTTTGCGTCCTACGCGGTGGACCTCGGCGGCGCCGCGTTCTCCGGTGGACCGCTGCTCGTCGGGGGCGGATACGGCGTCGGCCGGCTCATCGGCAGCTCGGAAGCGTTCTCGCTCTGGACCATCCAGTTCGTTGCCGCGAATGCGGGCAGCTTCACCGTCGGCATCGGCACGACGAGCGACGACAATGTCGGCCCGATGATCGACGACGTGAACATCGGCATCGCCGCCGGCACCGTCGTGCCGGAGCCGGCCACCTGGACGCTGATGCTCAGCGGCCTCGGGATGCTGGGCGTCGCCGCACGCCGCCGCCGCAAGGCCTGAGTTCTCCGGAGCTATGCGAGCGGGGGGACACCAACCGGTGTCCCCCCGCTCGTGTTTCGCCAAGGCATCCGGCCCCGCCGCAGCGTGCCACCAGCGTGGATATCACCCTGCGTCGCGCGCCGCCGCCGTCGCTGCCCGGGCGGTGGCCAGGATGCCGGCCGCCCCGGCCTCGCGCAACTCGGCCGCCAGCGCCTCCGCACTGGCCACCAGGTCCGCCCCGACCACCGCGCTGGCACGCAGCATCGGCGTGCCGTCCAGACCGGCCACGAGACCATGCAGCGTGCGCCGGCCGCCTTCCGACTCCGTCATCAGCGCCCCGATCGGCACCTGACAGCCCCCGTCCAGCGCGGCCAGGAAGGCACGCTCACAGGTGGTGGCGTCCATCGTCGGCTGGTGATTCAGCCGCTCGATGATCGAGCGCACCGCCGTGTCATCACCCCGCACCTGGATGGCGATGGCCCCCTGGCCCGCCGCCGAGAGCCACTCCGGCGCCCCGAGGTAGCTGCGGATGCGCGACGCCAGGCCAAGGCGATTGAGGCCGGCCGACGCCAGGATCGCCGCATGGCAGAGCCCCTTGTCCAGTTTCGAGAGTCGCGTGCCGACGTTGCCGCGCAGGTCCACCACCGTGCAGTCGGGGCGCAACGCCTTGAGCTGGGCCCGGCGCCGCAGGCTCGAGGTGCCGATGATCGCGCCATGCGGCAGCTCGTGCAGGAGCGCCCCGGGCACGTCGTCGCGCACCACCAGCGCATCACGCGAATCCTCGCGCGGGAGCTGCGCCACCACCGTCAGCCCGGCCGGCTCCTCCGTCGGCAGGTCCTTCAGCGAATGCACGCAGAGGTCGGTGACCCCGTCGCGCAGGTCGCGCTCGAGTTCCTCCGTGAACAGTCCCTTGCTGCCGATCGCCGTCAGCGCCACGTCGAGCCGCCGGTCGCCGACGGTGGTGTAGGTGACGAGCTCACTCGCCACGCCGATCGCGAGCAGCTCGGCCTGCACCTGGTGTGCCTGCGCGAGGGCCAGCGCCGAGGAACGGGTGCCGATCTTCAGTGACCGCGACTCTGAGCTCATGTCTGGTGTGTCTGGTGATGTTGACGGTCACGCTGGGCCTGGACGGCGCGCACCACGGCGGCCACCAGCCCATCGAGTGTTGAGGGCATGGCCTCGGCGGCCACCCGCATGCCCGCGGCGCGCGCGGCCTGCGTGGTCACCGGACCGATCGAGACCGCGTCGGCCACGTCATGGAGGGGCGACATGGCGCCGACCCACGCGGCGACAGCACTGCTGGCGGTGAGCGTGACGGCGTTCACGCGCCCCTCGCGCAGCGCCGCCAGCACCTCGGCCACGTCCTCGTCGGTGGCGACGCTGTCGTAGGCCTCGACGCGATCCACCGTCGCCCCCATCGCGCTGAGGCCATCGGTCAGCTCACGACGCGCGCCGGCGGCGGCGGGATAGAGCACCAGTGTGCCAGCAACGTCGTTCCGCGCCGCGAAGGCCTCGAGCAGCCCCTCGGCCACGAACCGTTCCGGCACCAGCGTCGGCTCCACGCCCCGCTCGCGGATCGCACTCGCCGTCGAGGTGCCGACGGCCGCCACGCGGGTGTGCACCCAGTCGGCCGCGGTCACGCCGCAGGCCGCGGTGGCCTCGAACGTCAGTGCCACCGCCGTCGCACTCGTGAACAGCACCCAGTCATAGCGGGCGAGCTCGCGCGCTGCCTGCCCCAGCGCCTCGACATCGCGGGTGACGATGCGCGTGGCCGCATACGTGAGCACGGTCGCGCCGAGGGCCTCGAGCGGCCCGGCCAGCTGGTCGGCACGGGATGCCGCCCGCGTCACCACGATCGTCGCCCCCGACAGCGGCCGCGCGCCATCGGCGGTCATCGCCACCCGCCCTGCGGAACGCGCACGACCCGGGCACTCACTGCCGCGCAGCTGGATCGATCGCGTCCCCGCGGCGAGTCATCTCCCGGGCCCGCAGCACGAGCGCGATCACGTAGCCGATGCAGAGCAGTGCGGCCGTGCCGTACGCCGCGAACATGTAGCCGGCATTCTCGGGCATCAGGCCTCTCCCATCTCGAGGGCCTCGACGCGGTCGCGCAGCGCCGCATACTTCAGCCGCGCCCGGAGCAGTGCCACCAGGAGCAGCGCGAACGCGAGGAACGCGAGCGACAGCGTCATCCCCATCTCCGCCGACAGCTTCGGCTTCTCCGGCGCGAGCACGATCGGCTGCGGATGCATGGTGCGGAACAGGCGCACGCTGAGGTGGATGAACGGCACCAGCATCGCGGCCAGGATGCCCAGCACCGCCGAGTAGCGCGCCCGCTGCTGCCGGTCCTCGATGGCCCCTCGCAGCACCGTGTAGCCCAGCAGGATGAACCAGAGGAAGAGGGTGCTCGTCAGCCGCGCGTCCCACGTCCACCAGGCGCCCCAGATCGGCTTCGCCCACATCGGACCCGTCACCAGCACGATCGTCAGGAACACCAGCGCGATCTCGGCCGAGCTCTCGGCCAGCCGGTCGAGGCGGTCGTCACGCAGCCACAGGTACATCGCCCCGCCGATCGCCACCAGCGGGCAGGCGACGTAGAGCCCCATCACCGCCGCCGGCACGTGGATGTAGAAGATCTTCTGCGCCTCGCCCTGCATCGCCTCAGGCGGGGTGAACCAGATCGCACGGGCCGTGACGGCCACGAGTGCGACGACTGCCAGCGCCAGCAGCCAGTCGAAGACCGCCACCGGCGCCCGCGAGGGGCGTCCGGCGCCGGCCGACGGCAGCGGGCGCGCAAGAGTATCAGACATGGAAGGCGATAGAAGGGTACTGCCCTGAATCGGCGTCCCGATTCAACCGTTCGCAAGGGGAAAAAGTTACTGCATCCCGGCGCGAACGCCGGGGCGCACCGTCAATCCTCGATCGTGAACGGGAAGGCCAGCACGCAGGCCACGCCGAACATCAGGTCGAACGCCACCAGCACCTGGATCCACGGCATCACGGTGGCCAGGTCGGCCCCCACCAGCAACTTGGCCGAGGCCTGGGCCGCCGGCACCACCACCGGGATGAAGAATGGCAGGGCCAGCATCGGCAGCAGCAGCTCGGCGAACCGCGTGTGCACCGTCATGGAGCTGAAGAGCGTGCCCACGGTCACGAGGCCGATCGCCGCCAGCAGGCCGATGGCGCCGAGGATCAGCAGCCCGCTCCCGAATTCCAGGTTGTAGAAGAGCACCACGGCCGGGATCGTGATCGCCAGCACGGCGGTCACGTACACCAGGTTCGCCAGCGCCTTGCCGAGGAAGATCGCCTCCCGTGACACCGGGGCCAGCAGCAGCCCGTCCATGGCGCGCGTCTGCAGCTCCAGGCCGAACGCCCGGTGCAGGCCGAGCATGCCGGCGAAGGCGAAGATCGTCCACAGCACCCCGGGCGCGATGTCGATCGGTCGCACCGCCGAGGGATCCCAGACCATGAAGAAGATGCTGACGCCGAGCAGCGAGAAGACCAGCGACGCGAAGAAGGCGCTGCGCGTCCGGTACTCGATGGCGAGGTCCTTCCGGGCGATGAGCAGCGCCACCGCCAGCGTGCCGGGCGTGCCGCCAGCGCTCACGCGGCCGGCTCCAGTGCCAGGGCCCGGTACTCCTCGGCGAACGCCACCGCGTCCACGCCGGCGGTGCTGGCATGCCGGCGGATCGCCCCGTCCAGCATGATGGCCGAGTGGGTGGCGAGGGCCAGCCCCTCGTCCACGGCGTGGGTCACGAGGGCCAGCGCGGCGCCGTCGTGTCGCAGCGCGAGCAGCAGGTCGGTGAGGGCCCGGGCGCCGGCGACGTCCAGGCCGGTGTAAGGCTCGTCGAGCAGCACCAGTGCCGGACCGTGCACGATGGCGCGGGCGATGGACACCCGCTGCTGCCACCCGCGGCTCAGCGCGCGCACGGGGGTCAGGGCGCGGTTGGTGAGGCCGAGCCGATCGAGGGCGGCGGCCGTGGCACCCTGCACGTCGGGGAGCCCGTGCAGCCGCGCCGCGAATGCCACGTTCTCGGACACCGTGAGCACGTCGTACAACATGCTCTGGTGACTGATCAGCCCCACCCGGCCCCGCTCGGCCCGCGCGTCGCCCTTCAGCGGACGGCCCAGCAGGCGCACCTCGCCGCTGGTCGGCCGCAGGAGGCCGGCGAGCAGGCGCAGCAGCGTGGTCTTGCCGGCGCCGTTCGGCCCGAAGAGCGCCAGACACTCGCCTGGCGCGATCGCCAGGTCCACCCCGGAGACCGCTCGCCGTCGCCCGAAGCGGCGCACCAGCGCCACCGTCTCGCAGACGGGAGCCGGCGCGAGCGGACGAGTCGGGTGCGGCGTAGTCATGGCGCCAAGCTAACTGCCGATGCCACCGGCGGCCGCAGCGGTTGCCAGCCACCGCGCGTGGCTCCAAACTCCGCCTCCCGGAGTGCACCCCTCACCAGACACCGAGCCATGTCCGAGATCGACGCGCTGCTGACCGAGAATCGCCGCTTCCCCGCACCGCCCGCGTTCACCCGCGACGCGATCGTGGCAGACGCGACGCTCGCCACCGAGGCCGCCGCCGACCCGGACGCCTACTGGGAGCGCATGGCGCGCGAGCTGGAGTGGATCCGGCCCTTCACCAAGGGCCTGGAGTGGGAGGCGCCATTCGCCACCTGGTTCCGTGACGGCCAGCTCAACGTCAGCGCCAACTGCCTGGACCGGCACATCCGCACCGCCCGGCGCAACAAGGCCGCCATCATCTTCGAGGGCGAGCCCGGCGACCAGCGCACCCTCACCTACTGGCAGCTCTACATCGAGGTCAACAAGTTCGCGAACGTCCTGCAGAGCCTTGGTGTGCGGAAGGGCGACCGGGTCGCGATCTACCTGCCGATGATCCCCGAGGCCGCGATCGCGATGCTCGCCTGCGCACGCATCGGCGCCATCCACAGCGTGGTGTTCGGCGGCTTCAGCCCCGAGTCGCTGCGCGACCGCATCAACGACTCGCAGTGCCGCGTGCTGGTGACTGCCGACGGCGGCTTCCGCCGCGGCCAGGTGGTGCCGCTCAAGCGCAATGCCGACGCCGCGATGCAGGACACGCCCAGCATCGAGCACTGCGTGGTGGTGCAGCGCCGCGCCGGTGCGATGAGTGACGAGACCTTCGCACAGATGCAGGAAGGGCGTGACTCCTGGTGGCACCGCCTGATGCAGAAGGCGCCCCGCTACTGTGAGCCGGCGGTGATGGACGCCGAGGATCCGCTCTTCATCCTCTACACCTCCGGCACCACCGGCAAGCCGAAGGGCATTGTCCACAGCACCGGCGGGTACCTCACCGGCGCCGCGACGACCACCCGGCAGGTGTTCGACCTCAAGGACGAGGATGTCTTCTGGTGCACCGCCGATGTGGGCTGGGTCACGGGGCATTCGTACGTGGTCTACGGCCCGCTGGCCAACGGCACCACCTGCCTGCTCTTCGAGGGCGCCCCGGACTGGCCCGATCGCCATCGCATGTGGGACATGTGCGAACGCCACGGCGTGACGGTGTTCTACACCGCGCCCACCGCCATCCGTGCATTCATGAAGTGGGGCGAGCAGTTCCCCAATGCGCACGACCTCTCGCGCCTGCGCCTGCTCGGCACCGTCGGCGAGCCGATCAACCCCGAGGCGTGGATGTGGTACCATCGCGTGATCGGGAAGGAGCGCTGCCCGATCGTGGACACGTGGTGGCAGACCGAGACCGGCGCGATCGTGATCTCGCCGCTGCCCGGCGTGACCGAGACCAAGCCCGGCAGCGCGACCCACGCCCTGCCCGGCTACAGCGTGGCGCTGGTCGACAAGGCCGCCAACCCGATCCCGGTCGGCGGCGGCCTGCTCACCATCACCCGCCCCTGGCCGAGCATGCTGCGCACGATCTGGGGTGACCGGCAGCGCTACGTGGACACCTACTTCGCCAAGTGGCCGGGACGCCCCGATCTCTACTTCGCGGGCGATGGCGCCAAGCTCGACGAGGATGGCTACTGGTGGATCCTCGGCCGCGTGGATGACGTGCTGAACGTGGCCGGCCACCGCATCGGGACCATGGAAGTGGAGAGCGCGCTGGTGGGCCATCCGGCGGTGGCCGAGGCGGCCGTGGTCGGCAAGGACCACGAGCTCAAGGGCCAGGCGATCGCCGCATTCGTCACCCTTCGCGAAGGATTCCACGCCTCGTCGTCGCTGCGGGACGAGCTGCGCGATTTCGTCGGCGAGAAGATCGGCGCCATCGCCAAGCCCGACGACATCCTGTTCAGCGCCGACCTGCCGAAGACCCGCTCGGGGAAGATCATGCGGCGCCTGCTGCGGGACATCGCCGAGGGGCGCGCACTGGGCGACACCACCACGCTGGCCGATCCGACGGTGGTGGCGGGGCTGAAGGAGCAGTACGAGGCCCAGGAGTCGTGACGGCGGCGGGCGGCCGGCCGGCGCGGCTCAGTGGCACCGGCCGCACGGGGCGCTTACCCTTCCCGGCATGAGCCTTCTCGGTCGCCTCTTCCCCGACACGCTGTTCCCCCGCAAGCTGAGCGACGCCGCCGAGCGGCGGCTCCGCCTGGCGCAGGCGCGTGCCGAGGAGGCCGTGCTGGAGACGCATGTGCGCAATGCGCTGCTCTACGTGGACACGCTCGCCGGCGAGCTGCCGTTCGACCGCGCCATCGAGACCTACATCCGCATGCTGGGCGTGCCCGAGCCGCTGGCGAGCACGGTGGCCACGCGCACGCTGGTGGTGCTGGGTGACGACGTCGTGCCCGAGCGCAACACGCCGCTGGCCGACAGCATGGTGGCCGATGACGTGCTGCCGATGGTGCGGATCGCGGCCGACAACTCGTCACGCCGCCGCTGAACCGGCGCGCAGGGCCGTGAACGCCGGAAGGGCAACCGCGCTGCGGTTGCCCTTCGTCGTACCGGAGCCGTCCTGCCTGCGCCGGGCGCCGTGGCGTGTTACTTCGCGGCGGGGGCGGGGGCCGTTGCGGCCGCCGGGGCCACCTTCGCAGCGGCGGAGTCCACGGCCGCCTTCATCTCGTCGTACGGCGGGGCGCCCACCATCTTCACGCCGTTGACGAAGAACGTCGGCGTGCTGCCCACCTGCTTCACCAGGCCAAGCGCGTAGTTCGCCTTGATGCGCTCCGCGTGCGTCTGCGCATCCATGCAGGCGTTCCACTTGCCGATGTCGAGCCCGATGCGCTGCGCATACGCGGTGATCACGCCGCGCGGGTTGCTGGTCGAGACGCCGCTCCACTCGAGCTGGTCGGTGAACAGGGCGTCATGCATCTCCCAGAACTTCCCCTGGTCGTCCGCACACGCCGCGCTCATCGACGCCGGGATCGTGTTCTGGTGCGCATTCAGCAGCGGGAAGTCGTAGAACGTGTACTTCACCATTCCCGTCTCGACCAGGTTCTTGCGCACGTCGACTTCGGTGAGCGTGAAGTAGTTGCCGCACGCCGGGCACTCGTAGTCCGCGAACTCGACGATCTCCACCGGCGCCGTGGCCGAGCCGATCGTGTAGCCGTGCGCCTTGGCGGCGAGCGCGGAATCGGCCACCGTCGGCATCACCAGCACCTCGGCCGGCGGATCCTGCTGCATCTTCCAGTAGATGAAGGCGCCGCCGGCCACCAAGATCGCGCCGAGCGCGATCAGGAACCCCTTGTTGCTCGACTGCTTGCGTACCTGCGCACTCACGATGGGTCGTCCTCAGGTGTGACCGGGGCCCCCGAACGGGCGCCCCCTGGTGGTTGGCATGGAACGGCGCCGGCCTGACGACACGGCATCACCGCGCACGGAGTGCCCAGCCGTCTCGGCAGCGGCCCACAAGGGTAGGTGTACAGCAGGGGCGTCCGCTAGTTCACCCGGCAGATCCGCCGTCGTCCCGCCGGCATGGTAGATTCCGCACGTGCCGCGTCCGCCCGTCATCGCCACACCCACGTTCACGCCGATCCAGCCCGTCCGGCGGCGGCTGCCGCTGTCGCGCATCGTGCTGCCGCATGCACACCTCGACGGTGACTGCGTCCGGCTACCGGTCGGCCCGGGCGCGCTGCATGCGCTCCGCTACGGCCACGGCGGCCCTGCCGTCCTCCTCCTGCACGGCTTCACCACCAGCACGCCGCTCTGGCAGCGCGTCGCGCCGATCCTGCTCGCCAGCGGCTGCCAGGTGCTGGTGCCCGACCTGCTCGGGTTCGGCGAATCCGACCGCCCGGTCGGGGGCCCGTACACCATCGCCGCCCAGGCGCGTTACATCGACCGTGCGCTCGCCCTGCTCCGCGTGAGCCGCGTCGTGGCCGTGGGGCAGGACCTCGGCGGCGTGGTGCTCCGCCGCCTCGCCGCCATGCGCCCTGAGCGCGTCGATGCGCTGGTGCTCTGCTCCCCGACCCCCGGCCGCGGCGCCGCCGGCCCCGAGATCGAGGCCGTCCAGGGCCAGGCCGGCCCGGCCCTCCTCGAGATCTCGAGCCGACCGCTCGGTGTCGTCGACCTGCTGGGTCCGGTGCTACGCGCCGCCGTCGCCGATCCGGCGCAGATGCCGGACCGCCTCGTGGCCCGCTTCTCGGCGCCCTACACTGGCAGCCAGGGAGCGCGGCACCTGCTGGATCTCGCCCGCGCCGTCGGCGAGGAAGAGGAGGCGGCGGCCGGCGACGTCAGCGAACCGCGGGTGCTGCGCGTCACTGGGGAGGAGGATCCGATGGTGGCGCCGGCCTCCGCGGCGCTCATCCGTTTGCCGGGCGCCAGGCGCCTGCTGCCGATGGAACGCCCGGAACCCCTCGCCGCGCTGATCCTCGAGCGGGTGCACGCCACGACGGATTCACCCGTCTCGCTGGAAGGCGGCGATGCAATCGACTAGATTCCCGGGATTACAAGCTGCAACCCATGAGGTGAATTTGACGAAAAAGAATCGACAGCGTCGCGTCGTGACGCCGCCGACCCCGTTCGAGCAGGCGCGGGATGAGTTGTTCCAGCAGATCATGCGGTGTGAGGTCATCGGTGCGGCACCTGAGCACCAGGTGGAATGGTTCACCGAGACGATGGCCTACTTCGCCGAGCGGTACCCGGAGCTGAAGCCGGCAGATGTGAACGACCTGCGCCAGCTTGGCGAGCGGTTCGTGCAGCCGCCGAAGGCCGCCGCAGTCGTCGAGGAGGCCACGCCGGTTGTCGTCACCACGACGGCCGAGGCGAGCCCCGAGTCCGAGGCGATCGACGCACTGGTCGGGAACGAGACCGGCACGGAAACCACGACCGAGTCGGCAGACGTGGAAGACGCGGAGACAGTGCCCGCCTGACACGCTGCGCCTCGCCCGGTGCGAGACGTTCGGCAGACGCCCCCCGCATCATCACTGATGCGGGGGGCGTCTGCCGTCGTGCGCCGCACACCGGGCCACCGACGCGCGGCGTCAGGCCTGCTTCGTCACGCGATCGTTGCCGGCCGCGCCCCGCGGGGGCCGCGCGCGTGGCGGATCATCCCACTCCTGGGGCTCGTCCTCCGTGACGTCCGGCACCCGCACCGCATCCGCCACCTGTTCCACCTGCACGAACAGGTCGAGCGGGTCCGGCTCCACCATTGGTGGCTGAGCGATGCGAAGTGGCGGCCGTGGCTCGCCGGTGGTGCGGCCGGCGCCGAGTGACCGCAGCACCGACTCCACGCTCCGCGGCGGCGCTGCCACCGGCTTGAGGACGGCGAGGTTGCCGCTGGTGAGGGCCGCCTTCTGCACCTGCACCCGCTCCTCGGCCACCGTGATCTGCTGCTCGACGGCATCCAGGGATGCGGAGAGGCGGTCGAGGATCTCGAACGGGCGGAAGCCGTCGACCCGCAGCAGCGGCGACCAGTCCACCACGTCGCGCGTCACGCCCGCGGGGAGCACGCGCCCGGGCTCGAGGATCTGCAGCAGGTCGCGTGAATCGGCGGAGCGCGCCGAGAAGAGGCGCAGCACGCCGTCGCGCCCGAGCAGCAGCGCGCGGATCTGCATGCCGCTTCCGGTCTCCTCGATCGTGCGCTGGACGATGCGATGGCGGATGCGGTGCAGCCCGCGCACGGTGTGCGGCATCAGCGACGGCGTCAGTTCCACGAGCGGGATCGCATCGAAGAAACTCGCCGCGGTCTTCGCCATCACCTGCACCTCGCGCACCGTGAGCTCCTGCACCTCCGCCTGCGCGCGGCGCAATCCTCGCGCCCGCGCGACGAGCGAGGTGGCGCGAGCCTGGGCGTCGGACCGGGTGGGAGCGCTGTCGGTGGCCATCGGCGATGGGTGGTACGCAGGGATGTGCAGATCACCGGCACGGGTGCTGTGTCGGCGGGCTCAACCGTTGAGTATCGTCCCGTGGCCGGCGGAGTTGAGTGCCACCGCACCACGCTGCCGCCCGCGGGCGCAGCCCGACACGCTCAGCGCCGGCGGCCAGGGGCGCGGCGCAGGGTCAGGCCGGCACGCACGCCGCCGCCGAGCCCGAGCTCGACGCCCTTCAGCCAGTGGCCGGTGCCCGAGCCGTCCATCCCGACGGTCAGGATCGCCACCGGCCGTGGCGCGCGCCCATCCTCCACCAGGAGGCCAAGCCCGCCGCCGGCGTTCAGTCCGTGGCGCGAGGCCCGGAACGGGTCGGCGAGCCAGCGCAGGAGGAGATCCACTCGACCCGAGCGTCGCCACCCTTCGGGACGGCTCACCGCGCCGACGCCGGACTCGACGGCGATGCGAACGTTGTAGGCCGCCGACACCTGCAGGCCTGCAGCCAGCTGCACCGCCGGGTCCGTACCCGCCAGCAGGTCGGCTCGCAGCGTGGGCTGCAGGCGCGACGGGCGGGGCACCACCGGCCCCACGCGCTGCCCTCCGCAGGGCGTAGCGGCCAGCGCCAGGAGGAGCAGCGACATCGGTGTGCGCCACCGGTGACGGTCGCTCACCCGGCGAGATCGGTGCGGGGGGTGACCGGCGCCTCGGTGTCCCGCGGGCCGCCGGCCCGGTTCACCCAGAGCATCAGGGTGTAGTCCGTGGTCGCCACCACGGCCAGGATGCCGCAGGCCAGCGCCAGCCCCGCCACCAGCCGCGGCGCCTGCAGCGCGGCGAGCAGCGTCACGAACTGGAGCACCGTCACGCCCTTCCCCGGCCAGCGCGCCTGGAACGTGATGTTGCGCAGCCAGCTCACGTTGCGCGCCACGAACCAGCCGATCACGGTCATCACGTCGCGCAGCATGAGCAGGCCGAGCTGCCACGGCGAGATCAGGTCGTCCACCGTCACGGTGATGAACGCCACCAGCATGAAGATGCGGTCGGCGATCGGGTCGATGAGCGCGCCGATGCGCGTGGTGCTCCGCGATACGCGCGCGATCACGCCGTCGAGCACGTCCGACACCATCGCCAGCAGCACCATCCAGAGCCGCCACTCGTCGTCGCGGACGCCAAGGAAGGCGCCGGCCATCGCGAGCCGGGAGAGCGAGATCAGGTTGGGCGTGTTGAGGACTTCACTTCGGCGCATGCCGGACAAGAAAGCAAGACGTGTGCTGGACGGCCAGCAGTTGCCTGACATGCGCGGCCGGCATAGGCTGCCCCAGTCATCAGTGCCCGTCATTCCCCGTTCCCGCGCCGTTCCCGCCGTGCTGTCACCCGATCCGTCCCAGCGACAGGCCTGCGCCTGCTGACCACCGCACTGCCGCTGCTGGCGCTGGTCGTCGCCGTCCTGATCCTGCTGTGGGACGTGGGCCTGGCCGGCCGGCTGGCGCGGGTGGCCGAGGCACCGCGCGGGTGGGCGACGCTCACGGCGGTGACGGGGCTGCTGCTCATTCCGGCGGCGCTGATCCGGGTGGTGGGCAGCTCGCTGCTCGACGGCCGCACCGTGGCCGCGCTCGGTTGGCTGTGGCCGCTGGTGCTGACCCTCGTCGCGTCGCAGGCGGTGCTGACACTCGCGCGCGGGCTCGGTGCGCGCGCGATCGTGGCCCCGATCGTCGTGTACGACGCGATCATCGCGGCCAGCGCCTGGATCGAGTACGCCGCCGGCACCGGGATCGCGCTGCCGGTGTCACTGCACGCCGTGCCGACGGCCACCGCGGGCGCGATGGGGTACGTGGCCGGCACTGCGGCGCTCTGGTCACCGCTGGCGATCGCGCCGCCCGTGGTGGCACCCGCGTATCGCGCGCGCTGGGCGGTCAACGCCTCGGTGCGCGGCCTGATCGCGCTCTATGCGCTGGTCGGTGTGGGGGCCTTCGCCAGCGAGCTGCCGCAGGCGATCCGCGCGGTGCAGAGCTTCTCGCGCTGGACGCTGGCCCCGCTGCGTGAGCGCCCGGTCGATGCGCCGCTGCTGGTGGGGGTGCACATCCTCCCGGTGCTGCGGGGCACACCGGCGCCGCTGGCGCTGCGCTACGACACCGACCTCGCGGACAGCGCCGGCGTGGACGTGATCGCGATGACGATCGCGCCCGGTGGCGCGACGCCGCGCGCACTCGACTCGCTCTCGCGCGTGCTCGACGATTACCGCGCCGACAGCACGCTGGTGGTGGTCACGCTCGGGTGGGAGCTCCGTGAGGCGCTGCGCGCGACACTCGCGCCCACGGCGTGGCAGCGCGAGCGCATCGCCCTGGTGGACCAGGTGATGCGCCGCCTGCGTCCCGACATCCTCGTGCCGCTGGACGACCCGAATGGCCTGGGCAACCAGATGGTCGGGTTCCGCGAGGCATCGGAGTGGCAGGCCATGCTGCAGGAGTCGGCGAAGACGGCCCACGCGCTGCGGCCGCGGGTGCGGGTGCTGGCGTCCATCGCCACGTTCGACGATCGCGACAGCGTGCTGGCGGCGTGGGCCACGTCACCGGCGTCGGGGATCGACGGCATCGGGTACGTGCTGCAGCCGGGCTTCCGCGGCGGCGTGAGCCTCGAGGCGCGCCTGCAGGCCGCCGATCGCTGGCGCGTGGCGCGCGCACGGCAGCCGGGGCCGCGCCGTGCCGACGAATGGGTGCTCCGCGCGGCGGGCTTCCCGTGGACGCAGGGGGAGCAGGCGCAGGATCGCGCGATCTGGGGTGTGCTGGCGTGGGCCAGCGCGCGGCCGACGATCGGTGGCGTGATCGTGGGCGACGCCGGCGACTACGACACGCGGCGCGGCCTGCGCGGGCCGGGGGGCCGGCTGCGGCTCGCGAACACCTCGCTGCGCCGGGCGATCCGTGGGCTCAACGAGTCTGCGCGCTGACGCGACTCACGGCAGCAGGGCGTCCCTGGCCACGCCCCGCACCACCGCCTCGACGCGTCGCGACGGATCGCACCACGTCGACACGATGCCCTGCACATCCGCCGCCGTGACGGCACGCAGCTGAGGCACCTCGTCCTCCAGCTCGGCCAGCCCGCTGCCGGCGCACCACGCATCCACCATGTCGCCGAGCTGCGCCCCCGCGCTCTCCTGCCGCAGTGCACACATGCCGATGGCGTAGGTGCGCGCACGCTCGAGTTCCTCGGCACCCACCGGCGCGTCGCGCAACGCGGCGAACTCCGCCAGCAGGCCGGCGCGCGCCTCGAGCTCGCGCTCCGGTGCACAGGCGATGTAGGACGAGATCATCCCCGCATCGCGCAGCGTCGAGAGGCTCACGAACACGGTGTAGGCCAGCGACTGCCGGCTGCGCAGCGACTCGAAGAAGCGCCCGCCCAGGCCACTGGCCACGCCCGTCATGAGCGATGCCGCGAAGCGCGCCACGTCGCGGCGGGCCGGCCCGCGGAAGAGCATCGCGACGGCGCTCTGCTGCCGTTCGCGGGGCTCCACGATCTCCACCGGCGCGGCCGGCAGTGGCGGGGCGTGCACTGCCGCCGGTGCCACCGGCGACATCCCCGTGAACGACGCCGCAACCAGCGCGGCCAGCACCGCCGGATCGTCGTCGCCCACGATCGCGAGCACCGCGTCGCCCTGCTGCACCGTCGCGGCGTGCCACGCTCGCACTGCCTCCACCGTGAGCGCGGCCACGCTGTCGTCGGTCCCGAGCGCGTCCAGCCCGTACGTGTGCCCCGCGAACAGCGCCTGCCGCGCCAGCATCAGCGGATAGCGCAGCATGTCGTCGCGGCGGGCGCGAAGCTCGCTGAGGAGCTGGGCGCGTTCGGCCTCCACGGCCGCGGCGGGAAACACCGGCGACTGCACGACGTCCGCGAGCAGCGCGGCCGCCGCAGCGGCATCTCCGGCGGGCACGCTGATCGACCACCCGGTGAGCTCCTTGCTGACCGACACCGAGACACTGCCCCCCAGCCGCTCGGCATCCTCGGCGACCTGCGCGGCGGTGCGCGTGAGTGTGCCCTTGAGCGACGACCGCGCCATCACGGTGGTGAGGCCGGCCTGCGCCATGGGCTCGCACACCGCACCACCCTGCACGAAACAGCCCATGTGCACGATGCGCGCGCCGGCCTTCCGCCGCACCAGCACCGGCAGGCCGTGCGCCGTGCGGAACACGTGCACCGCACCCTCGCGCCGTTCCGGCTCCACCGCGGCCGGCGACGGCGCGATGATCCCGGCCGGCGGCACGACCGGCAGCGGCTCGACCGACGCTGCGTTCCACGCCTGCACCAGCGCAGTGCCGTCCACGGCCAGCGGCGCGGTGCCCGCCGGCCGGTGACTCACCACGCCCACGGTGTCGTCGCGGCACGACGCGGCCAGCACCCGCTGCACGTCGGCCGCCGTCACCGCCCCGACCGCACGCCAGTAGTCCTCGCCCACGTCGGCGCCGCCAAGCGCCTCCCACGCCACCATCTCGCTCGCCTGCCCCTCCATCGACTCGGCGGAGCGCAGGCGGCGTGTGCGCAGTACGTGCCGCACGCGCTCGAGTTCCTCCGCGGACGGTCCCTCGTGCTGCAGCGTGCGCAGCACGCTCCAGGCGGTGGCCGCCGCCTCACCGATGGTGGCATCGCTGCCGGCCACGCCGATCGCGAACACCCCCGTCTGGGTCGGGGTGTAGTGGTACGCACTCGCCTGCATCGCCAGCCCGCGCTCGCGCACCGCGCGATAGAGCCGCGAGGACCGTCCCGTGGAGAGCAGTGCGGAGGCCACGTCCAGCGCCGGCGTGTCGGGGTGCAGCGGGCCGACCGTGCGCCAGCCGAAGGTCAGGTGCGACTGTTGCACGTCCGCCCTGAGTGCGCGGTAGCGCGCGCCCAGCCAGCGCGGCTCCTCGGGGCCGTGGTCGGGGACCGGATCGCGCGCCGGGAGGGCACCGTACGTCGCCGCCACGGCGTCGCAGACGGCGTCGGCATCCACGTCACCCACGATCGCGAGGATGCTGTTCGACGGCGTGTACCAGTTGCGGTAGAAGCCGTGCACCATCCCGCGCGTGAAGGTGCGCAGTCCCGCCTCACGCCCGATGCGCCAGCGTCGCATGCGGTGCCGGTCGTGCAGCACCTCGTAGAGCGTCTCCGCCGTGACGGCGGCGGGGGTGTCCTCCTTCCGCGCCGCCTCCTGGATGATGACCTCGAGTTCGCGGCGCAGCTCACCGTCGTCGATGGCGGAGTGCGCGAACGCGTCGAACTGGATGTCCACACCCTGCGCCCAGCTCGCCGCCGGCAGGACGGTGATGTAGGTCGTGGCGTCGTAGATCGTGTGCGCGTTCAGCCAGCCACCGACGGCCTTGGTGGCGCTCGCGATCTCCCCCGGCCCCCGCCGCGGCGTGCCCTTGAAGTACATGTGCTCCAGCACGTGCGCGATGCCGATCTCGTGGTCCGGCTCGTCGAAGTAGCCGGCCTTCACGCGCGTGACGATTGCCACCACCGGCGCCGCGCGGTCTTCCCGGACGAGGAGCGTGAAGCCGTTCGGGAAGACGGTGCGGGTGGTGAGCGTCAATGCAGGATCTTCAGGACGCCGGCGTCGGCGCTGCCGCGCAGGAACGCCTCGGCGGAATCGGTGGGCACGCGCTGGCCGGTCTGCGCCAGCACCCGCGCCGCCTCGAAGAGCATGAACTCGTAGAGCGACTTCCCGCCCGACATCGCGTCGCGCATCTCGGTCACGATGTCGTCCCAGCTGCCGACGAAGGTGTCACCCGTGCGCGTGAGCACGCTGTGCTCGATCGCCGTCTCCTTCTTGTCACGCATCTCCGCCAGCAGCGTGCCGAACAGCTCGAGCTGCCCCTTCGAGTCCGAGTCGTCGTCCCCCTCGCCCATCACCTTCGCCTCGATCTCCGACAGCATCTCGTCGATGCTGTCGGTGCCGGCGTTCAGCTCCTCGAGCTGCGCCTGCCACGGCGCGAGGTCGGGGTCGTCGTCCTGCAGCCGGTAGGCCGCCTTCTTCAGCTCGATCAGGCGCCAGATGCCCAGCTCGTCCCAGTGGTCCTCGGGGGACGACTTCTCGAACTGGTAGAGCGCCGCCTCGTACTCCTGCTTGTCGTAGAGCAGGTTCGCGAGGTAGATGCGGGCCTCGATGTAGTCGGGATCCAGCTTGAGCGCGCGGCGCAGCGTGGAGATCGCCGCATCGTCCTCACCGGAGCGGTGCTGTGCGTACCCCATGCAGCTCACCGCCTCGGCCGAGCCGGGCTCCTGCTGCACCGCGATGTCGAAGAACTGCGCGGCGTCCTCCACGAGGTTGTCGCGGAAGAGGGCACGCCCCACCTGGAGCATCAGCTCGACGTCGTCCTGGTACCCGAGCTCGAGGATGCGGCGGAAGTTCTTGCGCGCATGCTCCACCTGGCCGAAGCGCAGCAGCGTCTCGCCCATGCCGGCCAGCCCGTCCTCGTGCTCCGAGTCGAGCGTGAGGGCCTCCTCGAAGCTGCGGCGCGCCCAGGCGTACTCCTCGCGCGCGAGGCGGGCAGACCCCTCCCCGACGTGCAGCTCGACCGAGGTCGGGTACAGGACGAGGCCCTCACGCAGCACGGCGAGGGCGTCATCGAAGCGGCCCTCGTTGTAGAGCTGGTGTGCGCGCTCGTCGTACTCTTCGGACGACAGGAATTGCGAAGCCATCGCGGCAGTCCTCCGGGCACAGAGTCAGCAGGGAAGATAGACCGCGGGACGTCCCGCCAGCCAGCCCGCCGTCCAGATGGTACACCACACACGTGTTCCGGATCACCCGACGCTCCGCGCCCGGTTTCCTCCGGGCAGGCCGCAGTGCGCAGCCGGCGTCAGTGCGCGCCGCGGTCGCTGCGCAGCGGCGCCGCGAGCGCCACGGCAACCTGCGCCGCCAGCGCGGCGTTCGCCTCGAGCAGCGCGAGGTTGGCGGGCAGTGAGCGCCCGTCGGTGGCGGCCAGCACGGCGCCGAGCAGGAACGGCGTCACGGCGGCGCCGGTGACGCCGGCCGCCTCGGCCTCACGCACCGCACCGGCCACCGCCGCGTCCACCAGCGCGCGCTCGAGTGCCGCATCGGCCGGCGGCGGCTGCACCACCAGTACGGCGCTCCGCTCGCCAAGCTCCCAGTGCGTCCGCGCGATGCGTGCGATCTCCAGTGGAGAGTCGGCGCGCTGCGGCACGCGCAATCCCGTGCCGGTGGTGAAGAAGCCCGGCAGCTCGTCGGTGCGATAGCCCACCACGGGCACCCCGAGCGTCTCGAGGCGCTCGAGCGTGGCAGGCAGGTCGAGGATCGACTTCGCGCCGGCACAGACCACCACCAGCGGCGTCCGTGCCAGGGCCTGCAGGTCGGCGGATTCGTCGAAGGGGGCACCCCGGTGCACACCACCGATGCCTCCGGTCGCGAACACCCGGAGTTCGCCGGCGTGGGCCAGCGTGAGCGAGGCCGCCACGGTGGTGGCACCGTCGGCCCCCTGCACCATGCACGCGGCGAGGTCGCGCGCGCTGACCTTGCGCACGCCGGTGCGCGCCAGGAATCGCTGCAACTCTGGATCGGTGAGGCCGAGCGTGGCGGTGCCGGCGACGACTGCCGTGAGCGCGGCCACGGCGCCGGCCCGCTCGACGGCGCCGAGCATTCGGGCGGCGGCATCGGCGTTGTGCGGCACGGGCAGTCCCTGCGCCAGGACGGATGTTTCCAGCGCCACCACCGGCAGGCCGCGTTCGAGCGCGGAGGCGATGTGCGGCAGCACGCGAAGCGTGGTCATGCGGATGTGCGTCGGTCGGGAGCGGTCTGGTGGTGCAGGACCGCGGGAATACTACTGCGCGGCAGCGGCGGCCGGTTGTGCGGCGGGCTGCCCGATGGTGCGCTCGCGCATCGAGATCGGCTCCGCGATGATCAGGAGGCGATCGGGGGCGGAGCCGATGTAGCGCGTGGGCCAGCAGGTGGTGAGGGTGAGGCGCGGTGACGCGGCCTCGAAGATCACCTTCGCATCCTTGTCCACGATCTGGCGTTCCTTCACGCGCCACATGACGCTCATCGCCAGCGTCTGCGTCTCGATCACGTCCCCGACGCGCACGTCGTCGAGCCGGTGGAAGTGCCGGTCGCGGTGTGCGGAGATGACGGAGTTGCCGTTCTCGCCTGGGAAGACGGTGCCGGGCATGTGTCCCGGGCCGGCCCAGAGTTCCCGGTCGTTGAGCCCTTCCACCACCACCTCGTCGAGGCGGATGGACGGGATCACGACACGCGTGACGGGGGCGCCGGACCGCGCGCGCTTCATGCCGAGCGTCGCCACCGCATTGAGCGACGACGACTGCATGAGCTTTGCCCATTCGGCGCGCGCCCGTTCGCGGGCGATGGTGCCGCGCAGGATCTGCACGGCCACGATGCTCACCACGATCAGGCCGGCCGCGAAGATCGAGAGCCCGAAGATCTTCGCCCCGCGGAAACGCCGCGGTGGCGGAAGGCTGCGTCGCGGCCGCGCCGCGACGCGACTAACCCCGATTGCGGAAGATCGTGACACAGCCGACGGCCATCAGGCCACTGCCGAGCAACAGGACGGACGGCAGCGGCGTGCCGGTGTTGGGCGCGCGCAGTCCACCGCGCATGGAGTCGGGGGACACCGGCACGGGGAAGTCGACGCGTGCATTCGACGGGGCCGCGTTGCGCGCGGCCTCCTCGGTGGCCTTCGGCGTCTCGGTCACCGGTGGATCGTTGGTGGCGAAGGTGCGGGTGTCGACGGGGGCGTCGGTGCGGGCAAGCAGCGCCGGCGCGCCGCCGGCCGCCGCCAGGGCGCCGAGCAGGCCGAGCGGTGCAAAGGCGGCGAGGTTGCGCAGCTCGCCGCGGCTGTCGCCCTCGGGACAGTCGCAGGTGCCCGGCGCGAGCGTCGGGAGCTTCGTCGTATCGGCTTGCGCCTGCATGATGGTCGGCGCCGCTGCGAGCGTCGCCCATGCCACCAACGTCATCGCGTGCTTGGTCATCATGTCGGAACTCCAACGCTGAGGCAGGTGAACGATCGCTCCAAACGAAGCGCACCTCACATGCCAGCCGTGCGCGCTCGCCTGCCCGTCGTCGGGCGAGGTTGGCCGAGCTCCCAACTGAAAGCCATGCCGTCAGTTAGCCTGCTGGCACGTAGACAGATTAGTCACTGCAGAGGTAACACGCCACGCGCGCCGGTTGACTTTTTGGCGGACTGTAGCATTGAGCCCACAGCTTTCGTGGCGGGGCGACCTCATCTATTGGGCCGTCTCAGGCGGTGAACGCCACGTCCCGGAGCCATCGTACGTCCCATTCAACGGGACACTCCGTGCGGTCGGACCGCACGCGCCCCGCGTTCCCGGGGGCCGGAACGCCGGCGGGGCGATGCTGGCATCCCGCCACCACCGCCCCGCCGGTCACCGTGCGAACGCCGTCACTCGGTGACGTCGTCGAACTCGTCGGACTTCCGCGTCGCCACCAGTTCCCGCTCGGTGCTGGTCGGGTCGTAGAGCGCGAGGATCTTGATGTGCTCGCCCGGATAGCAGTCGAATTCCTTGCCGGTGCCCTTGTACACCTTGATCTCGTGGCCGTCCTCGAAGCGGAGCAGCGCCAGAGGGTATGCGTCGTTCGTGTACTGCTTGCGGATGCGCTTCGGGGCTGTTGACATCGCTGGGCGTTCCTCAAAGAGCGGTGTGCGGGCGGCGGCGACGCGAGGTGCGTCAGGTGACCACGGGTCGGCTGGCGCTGAACCGCTCCCACGCCCGTGTCGCGAGGATGTCGTCGAGCGCCTGGCGGAAGGCGTCGAGTTCCCCGTCGGTCGTGTAGAAGTGCGGCGCCACCCGAATACCTGCCCCGGGACGGTAGTCGATCACAATGTCACGCGAGAGCAGGGCCTGCGCCACCGCCGGGCCATTCGGCACGTCGAAGGCGACGGTGCCCCCGCGACGCGCCGGGTCACGCGGCGCGTGCACGGCGAAGCCGCGCTCGTCGGCGTAGGCGATCAGTCGCGCGGTCTGCCGCTGGCTGCGCGCGCGGATGCTCTCGAGTCCGGCCTCGGCGATGATCGCCGGGCCATCCATGGCCGCGTAGAGCGCGGGCACCGTTGGGGTGCCGCCCAGCCAGCGCCAGGCGCCATCAGCAGGCTGGAGCGTCGGCTCGAAGGCGAAGGGGCGCTGGTGCGCCTGCCACCCGGTCAGCACCGGCCGCAGCGTGGCGGACTGCTCCGGCGACACCCAGAGAAAGCACCCGCCCGGCCCGCCGCAGAGCCACTTGAGCACGCCGCCCATGTAGAAGTCGGCGCCGAGCGCGATCACGTCCACCGGGATCACGCCGACGGCGTGGTAGGCATCCAGCGCCACCAGCGCCCCCACGGCGTGCGCCTTCGCGATGATCGGCGCCACGTCCATGATGAACGCCGACTTGAACAGCACGTGGCTGATGGCCACCAGCTTCGTGCGCGGCGTGATGGCGTCCACCACCCGCTGCGCATCGATCCCGATGCCGTCGTCACCCGGCACGACCGTCACGCGCGCGCCGAGCCTCGGTGCCAGTTCGTCGGTCACGTAGCGCACGCTCGGGAAGTCGAGTGCCGTCATGACGATCTCGTCCCGCTCCGCCGTGTAGTTCAGCGCCGAGACGACCATGGCCTGCGCCTGCGTCACCGTGGGCACCATCGCCACCGACCCCGCCGGGGCCCCGAGCAGCGGCGCGACGATGTTGCCCACCTCGACCGGGAGCTGCCACCAGCGCTCGGCCCAGGCCTTCACGCCGAGCGTGTTCCACGCCTCTGCATACTCCGCGAGGCGGCCGGCGGTGCTCGCCGGCATCGCGCCGAGCGAGTTGCTCACGAGGTAGGTGCTCCGCGCGAGGATCGGGAACCGGTCGCGGAAGCGCAGCAGCGCGTCGTCGGGATGGGTCATGCGGCGTCCGCCGTCATCGGGGTGAGCATGCGCCGGGCGATCACGAAGATCACCGTGGCCACGGCCAGGGTGCCACCGAGCACCGTCCACTCCTCGAGCGTGATCGAGGTCAGCAGCCAGGCGATCATCGCCACCGTCGCCACCGGGATCACCGGACCTCCGGGTACGGAGAACGGCACGGCGCCCTCCTGCCGCACCCCGCGCTGGCGCAGGATCAGCGTGGCGGCCGCGCAGGCGGCGTAGAGCAGCAGCGCCGCCAGGTTGGAGATCACCGCCAGCTGCTCGAACGAGTTGAAGATCGCCAGCAGCCCCACGAACGAGGTCTGCACCACGATCGCCACGTGCGGCGTGCGGTAGGTGGGATGGATGGAGCCGATGGCACGCGGCAGCAGGCCGTCCTGCGCGAACTTCCAGAGTGCACGCGGCACGGCCAGCGTCATCCCGCTCACGTAGCCGAACATCGAGATCGTCGCACCCACCAGCAGGAGCAGGCGCCCCGGGCTGCCCATGAAGCGCTCGGCCGCGAAGGCGAGCGGCGCCGTCTTCACGGTGGCGAGGGCGTCGCCGAGCACCCCCTCGGCGACGAGGTGCACGGCGAGGTAGAGCAGCGTCACCCCGATCATCGCGATCGCGAGGGCGCGCGGCACGGTGCGCGCCGGCTCCTTCACCTCGCCGCTCGGCACCAGCGCCGACTCGCAGCCGCTGAAGGCGAAGAAGAGGACCACCGCCGCCCGCGCGAGGCTGGCGGGGGCGGGCATGTCGTGCACCGCGATGTTCGCCGGCACGATGAAGAACACCCCGACCCCGATGAACAGCAGCAGCGGCACCAGCTTCGCGATGCTCATCACCACGATCAGCCGCGTGCCCTGCTGCACGCCGCGGACGTTGATGATCGCCAGCGCCACGAACGCCACGACGATCAGCGGCGTCCGGATGCCGGGGACACCGACCAGCGTGCCGACGCCCTCGGCGAAGGCGGAGGCGACGCCGGCGACGGCGGTGGTGCCGATCATCCAGAGCAGCACGCCCGCCATGAACCCGATGTAGGGGCCGAACACCGCCTCGACGTAGGCGTAGGGCCCGCCCGTCAGCGGCACGCGGCTTCCCGCCTCGGCGAAGCAGAGCACCACGCACCCGATCACGAGGGCGCAGATCAGGTACACGAACGGCGCGGCGGCTCCGGCGGCGGCGGCGGCCCCAGACGGCAGGCGGAAGATCCCCCCGCCGACCGTCACGTTGAAGATGCTGGCCGCCAGGCCGAAGACGCCGACGGCGCGCACGAGGCCCGGGGCGGATGACGTCGGGGAGGGTGTGGACACGGCCGCAAGATCGTCGCCCACCACCGCAACGCACAGGGGCGGGCGGCGCGGCACCCCGTGACCCGCCACCCGCCGGAGGCGTCGTGACCGCGCGGCCCCGATCGCCGGCGGCGGCGCTGCCGCCCGCACCACTGGCGC
>JADZDM010000028.1 GCA_020851035.1 Gemmatimonadaceae bacterium
ACAGCAACAGCAACAGCAACAGCAACTGCCGCGCATTTGCCGTTGCTGTTGCTGTTCCCCTCAGTTCCTTCCGTACCCGAGCGAGCGACAGTGACCTGCGGTGCAGACCTCTTTGCGTCCTTTGCGCCCTTCGCGCCTCTGCGTCAACGCTGTTTGCGGTCTGCGAGTCAGGAGAGATCAGCGCCCCATGGCCCGGAGCTCGACGAGCATGCAGCGGTCCTGCACGACATCGATGCCGGCCCGCGCCAGTGACTCGGCGACGGCGTCGTGGCGGATGCCGAGCTGCATCCAGACGAGCGCCGGATGGAGGGCGAGGATGTCGTCGAGGTGGGGCGGGATGTCGGCTGGGCGCCGGAAGAGCTGGACGGTGTCGACCGGCGTCGGCACGTCGCGCAGGGCGCGATGGACGGGTTCGCCGAGGACCGTCGTCATCTCCGGGTAGTAGACGGGGACCGGGATGATCCGGTAGCCGGCCCGCTGTGTGTACTCGGGCACATACCAGGCGGGCGCGCCGGTCTCCTCGGGCTTGATGCCGACGACGGCGATGGTGTGCACGCGGGCGAGGGCGGCGTGGATGGCCTCGTCGGTGGAGAGCAGGTGGCTGCGCCAGCCATCAGCGGCGGCGGGGGCGTGAGGGGGCATGGGTGCCGGTGCCAGAGGGAGCGGAGGCCCCGGAAGGGGCAGGACGCGTAACGGCGGGCGCTCAGGTAAATTCCCGGTGCTCCCGCAGGTTCCTACCCTGCCATCACGATCTCGAGCCGGCCATGCTGCGCCGTCACTGCGCGCTGGCGGACCACCGACCTTTCCCATGCGATTTCTCGTACTTGGCCGCGGCGCACAGGGCTCCGCCTGTGCCTTCGACCTGCTCCGCAGTCCCGGCGTCTCCGAGGTTCGGATTGCCGACCTCGACGTCTCGTCGCTGCCGTCGTTCCTTCCCTCGGGCGATCCGAGACTGAAGGCAGTGTCGATCGACGTGCGCGATCGTGGCGCGATGCTGGCGCAGATGGGCGAGGTGGATGCCGTGCTCAGCGCCATTCCCTACTACTTCAACGGCGAGCTCGCGGCCCTCGCCGTCCAGGCCGGCGTGCACTTCGCCGACCTCGGCGGCAACACCGAGATCGTGTTCAAGCAGAAGGACCTGCATGAGGCGGCCAAGCTGAAGGGGGTTACGGTCGTCCCCGACACCGGCCTCGCGCCCGGCATGATCAACGTGCTGGCCGAGCACGGCATCCGCGCCATGGACAGCGTCGAGAGCGTCAAGCTGTTCGTCGGCGGCCTGCCGCAGCACCCGGTACCGCCGCTGAACTACCAGATCGTGTACTCGATCGAGGGTGTGCTCGACTACTACTCGACCCTGTCGTGGGTGGTTCGCGATGGCAAGCGTGTGCAGGTCACCGCGCTGTCGGAGCTCGAGCCGGTGGAGTTCGGCGGTTCGATCGGGACGCTCGAGGCATTCCACACGGCCGGCGGGCTCTCCACGATGGCGTGGCGGTATGAAGGCACGATCCCGGTGATGGAATACAAGACGCTGCGCTATCCCGGCCATGCGCAGATGATGGCCGCGATGCGGGACCTGGGGCTCTACGACACGGAGCCGGTGGATGTGAAGGGCA
Organism: Gemmatimonadaceae bacterium; assembly: GCA_020851035.1. Taxonomy (NCBI): domain Bacteria; kingdom Pseudomonadati; phylum Gemmatimonadota; class Gemmatimonadia; order Gemmatimonadales; family Gemmatimonadaceae; species Gemmatimonadaceae bacterium. The sequence goes on from JADZDM010000028.1 coordinate 1,614, forward strand.
CGAAGGTCGTGCCGCGCGACGTGTTCATCGCCACCGTCGGGCCGAAGCTCCGCAAGCCGGGCGGCACCGACCTGGTGGCGCTGCGCGTGGTGGTGACCGGCACGAAGGATGGTGCCCCTGCCACCCGCCAGTACGACCTGCTGGACTACTACGATGCCGAGCACGGGATCACGGCGATGATGCGCGTGACGGGCTACACCCTGTCGATCACCGGGCAGCTGATGGCCTCCCGGGCGCTGGCCTCGGGAGTCTACACGCCGGACGAGGTGTTCCCGGGTGATCGCTACATCGCCGAACTCGCGACGCGCGGGATCAACATCACTGTTTCGTAAGCGGCCGCCGGAACTGCAACAGCTTCAACGCAAAGACGCACAGGGTACAGAAGGACGCAAAGAGGTCGGTTCGCGTTGCAAACGTCCGAGCAGCACGCAGCATCGAGAGGCTTTGGGAACCGCAACTGCGAGAGCAGTTCCCCTCAGCCTTCCGTTCCGGGCGACGCAGACGCCTGCCTCACGGTGGAACTCTTTGCGTCCTTCTGTACCCTTTGCGCCTTGCGTTGAAGCTGTTGCCGTTCGAGCGCCGCAGATTCAGCGCGAGAAGTTCGCGAGGGTGACCCCGATGGCGTCGATGGCCTCGCGGGCGCGGTAGCGGTCCGTGCCGTTGTACAGCATCGCGAACGCGAGCAGCTCGCCGTTGCGGGCGGTGACGTAGCCGGCCAGCGCGACGATGTCGTTGGTGGTGCCGGTCTTGGCGTGCAGGTTGGTCTGCGCGGTGGTGCCGTTCATGCGGCGGCGCAGGGTGCCGCTCTCACCGGCGAGCGGGAGCGACGCGTGGAAGAGGGGCCCCCAGGTGGTGCGGTCCGCCCAGCCGAGGAGCTGCACCATCGCGCGCGGTGACACCCGGTCGAGCTGCGACAGCCCGCTGCCGTCGCTGGTGCGGACGGCGTCGGCGCGAACGTTCGCCGTGCGCTGCAGCATCGCGCGCAGCACCGTGTCGGCCGTGAATGCCGTGCCCGGCGTGTGGCGGTCCGATCCGCGCGCCGCCGCGCGGTACACATGCTCGGCGATCATGTTCACCGACTCGCGGTTCATCACCGTGAGCAGGGTCTCGAGCGGCGCCGACTGCCATGCGACGAGCGGTTCGGCGCCGTCGGGGGTCGCGTCGAGCGCCATGCCGTCGCGCACCGTCACCCCGTTGCGCCGGAGGGCCGCGAGGAATGCCCCGGTGGTGAACGCCGCCGGATCCTGCACGATGTAGGAGTACGAGCGCGGGCCGGCCAGCTCGCCGATGCTGCCGGTGACCGTGATGCCGGCGTCGGTGCGCGCGAAGCGGAGCGGCGCCGCGGTGCCCCGGACGGTGCGCACGTTCGCCGAGAGCGGGATGGCCGTCGTCGCCGGCTCCAGCACCACCTCGGCGGCACTGCCGCGTTGCGTGGGGCGGATCGTCACCCAGACGATGTTCTCGTTGAGCGAGAGCGCGGAGACCCGGCCCGCATACGAGTCCTGCAGGATGCGCGGGTGCCAGCCGTCAGGAATGCTGCGCGCCTCGAAGGCGGTGGCGTCGCCGATGACGCGCCCCGTCACCTCGCGTACACCGGCCTTCACCACGCGAAGCGCGAGCGAGTCCATCGCCGCGTCCGGCGTCCGGCCGAAGAAGCGCGTGCTGAGCGACGGATCGCCGTCTCCCCGCAGCACGAGGTCCCCGTCCAGCACGCCGTCGCGGAGCGACCCGGTGCGGAGGATGTCGGTCTGGTAGCGGTACTGCGGGCCGAGCTGCTCGAGCGCGAGCGCCGTGGTGAGCATCTTCTGCGTCGATGCCGTGAGGTGCGGCACGTCGGCATTTCGCGCGAAGAGGGTGTCACCGTGCGACAGCGAGACGACCATCATGCCCCACGAGCCGCTGCGGATCGAGCTGTCGGCCAGCCAGCCGAGGTCGGAGCGCAGGCCGTCGAGTCCGAGTGGCATCCTGGCCTCGAGCAGCGGCAGGGGTGGCGGCAGCGGTCTGGCCGGACGCGCGACCCGGCGCGCGGCCCTGCCCTTCGCACCGCGCACCGGCTTCACCGCCGCGCCGCGCGGTGCCGGCCTGGCTCCGCTGCGCGCCGCGGCCGTCCCCTTCCGGGCCGACGCCGGTGTGCGGGCGGCGGTCGTCCGCGCGCGTGCGGCCGTCGTGCCACGCGCCGGTCGTGCCGCCGCAGCGCGCGAGGCAACAGCGCGAGAGGCCGCGGCGCTGGCCGGCGTGCGTCGCGGCGTTGCGACCGCCGCCTTGGCCCCACGGACGGCAGGTCGCCGTTGTGCCGCAGTGGCGGCCGCACGGGACGCACCCTTCCGTGGCGAAGACTGAGCCTCACTGGCGACAGCCGGGCCGGAGAGAGCGAGCAGCATCGCCAGCATTCGCAGCGCCGGCATCAGTCGAGCGGGACAGCCCACAATCACACCTTGAGGAAGATGTTCCGGCGCCAGAGCGCCCAGAGGATCAGGAACCAGAACAGGACGAACGTGACGGCGTACCCCAGTGATGCCACCCGGGGTTCGAGTATCGGCTCGAACAACGTACGGTAGACCACCCACTGCACCGACACCGGGCCCTCGGCGGTGGGCACCTTCCAGAGCGTGACCGTGATGCGGGCCATCAGCCCCGACCCGACGAACGCGATCATCGGGTTGGTCCCGTAGATGACGAAGAACTTCGTCCAGCGCTTCCAGCCGCGCACGTCGATCAGCCACATGCAGGTGGCGAGCGTGACCGCCGCCATGCCCGCCGTGAAGACGACGTAGCTGCTGGTCCAGAGGCTCTTGTTGATCGGGAAGACCCAGTGCCACATGAGACCGACGACGAGCAGCAGCGCACCGGTCGCAAAGAGGCCGTTGAGGCGCTCGGCGAGGGGCCTGTTGGTCCCGATCCACCGTCCCGCGAGCTGTCCGAGCATCATCGTCCCGACTGCGGGGAGCGTGCTGAGCAGCCCCTCCGGATCCCAGGTCTTCGCCGATGCCCAGAGGTGGTTCGTGGTCAGCACGGTGCGGTCGAACCAGGCCGAGAGCACGGCGTCGGGCGTGTCGAGAAGCTGCCACCCCGGCACTCCACGATCGGGGACCGTCACCAGCGTCATCAGCGCCCAGTAGCCGAGCAGGATCGCGGCGAGCACGGCGATGTGCTGCTTCCAGGTGCCACGGAGGGTGAGGAGCGCGCCGATGACGTAGGCGACGGCGATGCGCTGCAGCACCCCCATGATGCGCAGGTGCTCGAGGCGGTAGAGCACCCGGTCGCCGAAGGTCGCATCGGGAATGGAGGCGATGGTGCCCCACATGAATCCCGGGAACCAGGCGAGGAAGAGCCCGAAGAGAAAGATCAGCGCGCCGCGGCGCAGCACCTGGCGGATGATCGCCGCCTCGCCGTCACCTCGTGCGCGTCGCTGCGACAGCGAGAGGTGGGCCGTGACGCCGACGATGAAGAGGAAGTACGGGAAGATCAGGTCGGTGGGCGTCCAGCCGTGCCATGCGGCGTGCTCGAGCGGCGGGAAGATGTGGTCCCAGTCGCCTGGATTGTTCACCAGGAGCATCCCGGCGACGGTCATCCCGCGGAAGACGTCGAGGGCGAGGAGTCGTTCACGCGCGCCGGGGCCAGCGGTGGCCCGGGAAGGCGATGTCGGGGTCCGGTGGGGCTGCGGCGCGCGTCCGGCTTCGGGGCGCGTGAGCGTGGCCACGCTCAGTGCCCCTGGGCGGCTGGTGTCAGGGGCGCGGCCGCAGGTCGGAGCTGGGCATCGGCCACGCCGTCACCCCCCTTCCCCTCGCGCTGCCAGCGGAAGAAGACGACGGTCATGACCCCGTAGAAGAAGAGTCCCCCCGGCACCCACATGATCAGTCCCCCGATGAGCTGGTCCGCCTTCGGCCCGATGCCCCAGATGCGCGGGCTGGACGCATAGAGAGGATACAGCACCGTGTCCGCCATGGCGATATAGATCGCGACGACGCTCATGGGGAGGGTCATGACGAAGCAGTACAACATCTGCGCCGGGTAGCTGAGGCGCGGCAGCTCGGGGAGTGGGCTGAGGAACGGCCACCACATCAGCACGCTCGCCACGAGGAAGGTGACGTGCTGGAGGATGTGGACGTTGTGGTGCAGGAGGGCGGTGTTGTAGAGGGCCGGGATGTGCCAGGCGGCGAGCGTGACGTTGAAGATCGCGAACGCCATGGCGCCGGTGGTGATGCGCCGTGCGAGCCAGCCGACGACGGGCCAGTCGAGTGCCGGCCGGAGCATCCAGCCGGGGGTGCCGGCGATGAGCAGGGGCGGCACGATGAGCTCCATGATCAGGTGCTGCACCATGTGCCCGCTGAACAGGTAGAAGTCGCTCAGGTCGTGGAGCGGTCCGTTCAGGATCAGGAAGAGCAGCACCAGCCCGCTCACGAAGGCGACACGCTGGCCGGTGGAGGGGCCGGTGCCGCCGGCGTCGCGGGCACGCCGGAAATAGAGCCACCCGAGGACGGTCAGGCCGATGACCGTGCTCGGGTGGATCGTCCAGGCATCCCACGCCAGTGTCTGCGCGGGATGGAGGAGCAGCGCGAGGTGGATCACCGCGCGCGCGCCGCCGTGCTCATGCGCCGCCGCTGAGGTTGACGGCGACCTTGCCGAACAGGAACAGCAGGCCGATGCAGGTGACGACGGCAATCGCGAGCGGCCCGACGAACAGGTTCCGGAACAGCTTGTTGTCGTACTTGAGGTGCATGTAGACCGCGCAGACCACCGCGAACTTGACGGCCGACATGAGGATCATGCTCGGCACGTAGATGGCGGACTGCTCCCACGGCTTGATGTAGTAGGCCGAGATCTCGACGATGGTGACGATCGTGAGGAAGAGCGCGGTCCAGAGGTAAGTCTTCGCCGTGGGGTGGTGGCCGTGCTCGTCGTGCGCGGCGTCGGGTCCGTGTGCCATGGGCTCGTGGCTCACTTGATGAGGTAGAGGAGGACGAAGATCGCGATCCAGACCACGTCGACGAAGTGCCAGTAGAGGGCACACAGGTCCACGTTCAGGGCCTCGTCGGTGCGGAGGCCGCGCTTCTTGTCGATCGAGGCGAGCGTGAAGAGCCAGAGCACGCCGGCGGTGACGTGCGCACCGTGGAAGCCGGTCAGCACGAAGAAGCTGCTGCTGAACAGGTTCGTGGTGAGGCCGAGCCCCTCGTGCACGAAGCTGGTGAACTCGTACGCCTGGCACATGAGGAACACGATGCCGAGCAGCGCGGTGGCGACCAGCCAGAAGAACGAGTTGCCCTCGAGCCGGGAGAAGAACGTGGTGCGCTTCACGTGGCGGTTCACCACGGCGTTGTGCGCGAGCACCATCGCGAGCGACGACATCAGGAGCACGAAGGTGGAGAAGCTCGTGACCGGGATGTTGAGGATCGCGTTGAAGACCTTGCCCGTGGCAGGGTCGGTCCAGACCTCGTGCGGGTAGGGCCCGACGCGCGACTTGCCCTTGTAGATCAGGTAGGTCGAGATGAGGCTGACGAAGAGCATGCACTCGGAGCCGATGAACGCCCAGATGGCGATCTTGCGGTTGTCGAGGCCGGTCGTGGTGTAGTGGTGGCCGTGGCCGGCGTCCGGCGTGGCGCCGTGGCCGCCGGTGGTCTCGACTGCGGTGGCGCTCATCAGTGCGACTCCTCGAGCGGTGACGTGAGCCAGGCGTAGAGGCTGATCACGAGGGTGGCCCCGCCGCCGGCGACGACGATGAAGAAGGCGGTGAAGTTCACGTGCTTGAGCGTCATGCCGCCGAGCATCGTGACGAGGCCGATCGCGGCCATCACCGGCTTGAAGGTGTTCATCGGCATGGGGATGCCGAGTTCGCGCGCGGTCGGGACGCGCTCATCGCGGGTCTCGGGGTTCTCGTGGTGCTCGCGCGAGAGGTCGTGGCCGTCGGTCACGTCCCACAGCGGGTAGCGGCTGGTGACGTTCGGCAGCACGGCGAAGTTGTACTCCGGCGGCGGCGACGGGATGGACCACTCGAGCGTCGAGGCGCCCCACGGGTCGCGGCCGGCCTTCGGGCCGCTCTTCAGGGACCAGAAGAAGTTGTAGAGGAAGATCAGCGTCGCAACGATGATGACCACGGTGCCGACGGAGCTCATCATGTTGAAGAGGTCCCAGCCCTGGTTCGCATCGTACGTGTAGATGCGGCGCGGCATGCCCAGCAGGCCGGACAGGTGCATCGGCCCGAACGTGAGGTTCATGCCGATCATGTTGATCCAGAAGTGCCACTTGCCGAGCGGCTCGTTCATCAGCTTCCCGAACATCTTGGGGAAGTAGTGATAGATGCCCGAGAAGATGCCCATGATCGAGCCACCGAAGAGCACGTAGTGGAAGTGCGCGACGATGTAGTAGGTGTCGGTCTGCTGCAGGTCGGTCGGCGGGGAGGAGTGCGACACGCCCGAGAGGCCGCCGATGGTGAACATCGCGATCAGGCCGACGGCGAAGCACATGGCGGTGGTGAACTGCAGCTTGCCGCCCCACATCGTGCTCATCCAGTTGAAGATCTTCACGCCGGTCGGGATGGCGATCAGCATCGTGGTGAGGCTGAACACGGTGTCCGCGATCGGGCCCATGCCGACCGAGAACATGTGGTGGGCCCACACGCCGAAGCCGAGGAAGCCGATCAGGATGCCGGAGTACACCATGACCGCGTAGCCGAAGAGCGGCTTGCGGCTGAAGGTCGGCAGGACCTCGGAGACGAGGCCGAATGCCGGCAGGATCAGGATGTAGACCTCGGGGTGGCCGAAGATCCAGAACAGGTGCTGCCAGAGCAGCGGGTCGGCGCCGGCGGTGAGGGTGTAGAAGTTCGTGCCGAAGAAGCGGTCGAACTGCAGGAACACCAGCGCGACGGTGATGACCGGGAAGGCCAGCACGACCAGGAACTGCACCACGAACGACATCCACGTGAACATCGGCATGCGCATCAGGTGCATGCCCGGTGCGCGCAGGTTGATGATCGTGGTGATGAAGTTGAAGCCGGCCGCGAGGGAGCTGATGCCGAGGATCTGGAGGCCGAGCACCCAGAAGTCGATGTTCAGGCCGGGCGAGTAGGCCTCGGTGGTGAGCGGCGCGTAGCCGAACCAGCCGCCGTTCGGGGCGATGCCGGCGAAGATCGGCAGCGTGATGAAGATGCCGCCGAGCAGGTAGACCCAGTAGCTGAAGGCATTGAGGCGCGGGAACGCGACGTCGCGGGCGCCGATCTGCAGCGGGATCAGGAAGTTGAAGAAGGCGGCCGAGAGCGGCATGATGGCGAGGAACACCATCGTGGTGCCGTGCATGGTGAAGAGCTGGTTGTACAGCTCCGCGCTCACCAGCGTCTGGTTCGGCGCCGCGAGCTGGGCGCGGATGACCGCCGCCTCGAGCCCGCCGAAGATGAAGAAGAAGAGCGAGGTGAAGAGGTACAGCACGCCGATCCGCTTGTGATCGGTGGTGGTGATCCAGCTCCAGACGCCGGTCTTCTCACCGGCGTGGGAGGCGGAGGAAGCAGCCGGCGCGAAGGTCGGCGGCGCAACAGTCGTGGCCATGACGCGATGTGCTCCGGGCGCGGGTTACTTGAGGGCCTGCAGGTAGGCGGCGACGTCGGCGATCTGCTGGTCGCTGAGCCCGCCCATCGTCACCTTCGCCTTGATGACCGGGTTGTACTCGCCGTTGCCGATCGCCGGCATCAGGCTGCCGGGCTTCATGGCGGGGGCGTTCTTGATCCAGCGCACCAGGTTGTCGGTGGTGTTGGTGTAGACCGCGCCGGCCAGCGTGTAGCGCGACCCGATGTGCGTGAGGTTCGGGCCGATGATGCCGGCGCTCATCGGGTTGCCGGTGATCTTGTGGCAGCCGATGCAGGAGGAACGGGAGTAGATCTGCTGGCCGCGGGTCGCGTCGCCGGTGAGACCGGCGGTGAAGGCGATCGAGGCCGGGGGCGTGGCGGTCGGCAGCGTCGAGGGGTCGAGCTTCTCGCGCGGGAAGACGAATCCGACCGGGGCCGGTGCGGCTGCGTTGGCCAGTGCCGGACCGACCTGGCCGGCCTTGCTGGTGGACTCGGCGGCCGGCGTGGCCGGCGTGGCGGCCGGCGCCACCGCCGGTGCGACGCCGAAGACCGCCGGACCCTTCTGGTGCGCCGCCCAGCTCGCAAACTGCTCCGGCGACACCGTGAAGACCCGGAACTTCATGTTCGCGTGGCTCTCACCGCAGTATTCGTTGCACGTGCCGTTGAGCGACTTCATCGCCATCGAGTCGCGTGGCGTCATCCAGAGGTAGTTCGTCCGGTTCGAGATCAGGTCGCGCTTGCCGCCGAGGCGCGGGATCCAGAACGAGTGCAGCACGTCGATGGTGTTGAGCTTGAAGTTCACCGGCCGGTTCACCGGCAGGTACAGCTCGTTGGCCGTCGTGATGCCGTACTCGGGGTATCGGAACTCCCACCACCACTGGTGCCCGATGACCTCGACCTGCAGCGCATTGGCCGGTGCCTTGGCCTGCGTCATGAAGATCGTCTTCACCGTGGGCACGGCGATGAACGCGAGGATGACGGCAGGAATCGCCGTCCACGCGATCTCGAGCGTCGTGTTGCCGTGGACGTGCTTCGGCTCGGGGGAGTCGGGGCGCGCCTTGAACTTGAAGATGATGTAGAGCACACCGACTTCGACGATCACGAAGACCACGGTGGCCCAGAACAGCAGCGAGTCCCAGAGATGGGTCGTCGCCTCATTCAGGTCGGTGGTGTAGTTGAAGGTCGTGTTCGGGTACTGCTGCGCCCCTGCGGCGGCGGCGAGTCCGAGCGTCAGCAACGCGATGAGCGCGACAGGAGCGGCTCCGCGGCGGGACAGTGCGCCGGCGATCAACCGGCGAATCCTTGAGGTGCTGGCCATGCCCAGGTCTTGGGAAAGGTCGTGAGGAGCCAGGGTAGGCTCCCCGTGATGAGCCGGCATGCGGGAACCTTTGTTCCCACCCGCCGACACGGGAGATGCAATGCGCACAACCCGGGGACGGACGTCGTCCCTTCGAACACGACCACCACGACCCCTACCGAGTCCGGCGACCGATGTGTGGTTACCCTCGTCCAGCAAAAGACGACATCGCTGTCAGGGCCTGCTCGACGATCCCGTAAAGCTAAGGAGCAGGGGTTACTCCACGCCACCGGTGGAAGAGCCCGGCGCACCAGCTTCCCCGTGCGCGCCGTCGTCCACCTTGTGCTTCGCGAGCGTCGAAGTGACGGCGAGCTCGATGCCGGACTTGAGCACCCCGACCCGCTCCCGGAGCATCCGGACCTTCACCTGGTCGGCCCCGCCCCCCCGGGTGGCCACGAGGATCAGGTCGCTGGCCATGTCGGCCAGGAGCTGGAACTGGCTGCGAAGCAGCCCCACCAGCGGCGTGGCGGCCCGCTTGATCTGCTGGGGGTAGGCGGCAGTCGCCTGTCCGGTGCGGACGGCGATGGCGTACTTCTCGACCAGGCCGTGCACGGTCTGGGCAAGGGAGGTCGCGGTCTCCAGGGACTGGAGCTTGGCCTGACCTGGGCCATCAACGGTGGGTTTCGCCATGGGCCGGGAATCTACCCGTCGGCGCGCCGGCCGGGGGCGGCGCGCGACGGCCGAGCTGCCCGCTCCCGGCGCGCGACACGGTGCCATGCCCTCGGGTCCGACTATTTTGCGGGATGTCCGATCGCACCCCGGTCCGCCACCCGGCGGCCTTCGCCCCGACCACGCCGCCCACACCACGCTGCCCGGTCTGCTGGTCCGCGCCGTTCCTGGGTCCGGCGCGAAAGGTGCGCCGCGGCTGGCGGGTGCAGGCCGGTGAGGCAGAGTCCGCCGCCGGCAGCACGGTCCCGGTCGCCACGTCGGTCTACCCGTGAAGCAATCCAGCCTGCGACGCCGCGATCGTGGTGCGCACCGCCCTCACGGGCGGGTACCTCCCCGCTGACGTCGACGGGCACGGGCTCGCCGCGCTGGATGCCGCCGCCTTCCTGCGTGGCCGCACCGCCCGTGACGGCATCTGGCGGGACCGTGCCGGCGACCCGAAGACCGCCCCTGTGCAACGGGACCTGTTCGCGGTCTAGCTCGCGGACAGGTCCCGTCCCGCCGGCGTGATGCCAGCGGGGTTCCGCACCGCCCTCACGTCACCGCACGCGCAGGCCGATGCCGATGTTGATGGAGCTGTTCTTCAGGTCCGTGCCATTGGCGTCGGTGATGTTCGTCATGCCGCGGATGTAGCGCACCGACGGCACCACCAGGTACCGCGCGCCCGCCTTGATCGGCAGCTCGACACCCACGGTCAGGCCGGCATCGAAGCGCTTCACGTCGAGGTCCTGGCCGACGAGGGCGTTGTCACAGTCGGTGGAGGAGCTGAACGAGCCGCTCTCCGCCACGGCGCTGCAGCTCACGCGCCAGTTGAAGCTGCCACCGGCGATGAGCGTCGGCGCGACACCGGCCACGCTGAGCGGGACGCCGACGCGCACCAGCAGCGGCACCTCGACGTAGCCGAGCTTCACGCCGCCGGTCACGGTCGGAAGCGCGCCGCCGCTGCTGAAGCTCGACTTCGCGCCCTTCATGACGTAGTTGACACCCGTCTGCATGCCGATCGCCGAGCCGGCCGGCTGCACGATGAACGACACGCCGCCGTACCCGCCGGTGCGGTTCTTCGCATCGTTGGCATCATCGCCGGTGAAGTTCGCGATGGAGACGCCACCCTCGAGGCCGACCTGTGCGACACCGACGGGCGTGCGGAGCGACTGCGCATATGAGGGAACCGCGATGAGGGCAGCAACACCGGCTGCGATCACGCGTGACATGGTGGTGGACGACTGCATAGGTATATCCCGCAAGGTTGCAAAGATGAAACTGCGTAGGCACGAACGTGCCATGCGACAGGATGCAGGAGCGCACATCGCGTGCCATGCACCGCATCGATGACACATCAGCGATTGCGCCTGCACGGCAACAGCAAGCGGAACGGCGCGTGAACCGGTGGGTCCACGCGCCGTCCATTCACCTGCACTGCACCTGCGTGATCAGCGACCGGCCATCGACTCCGGACGCAGCACGTCGTCGAGTTGCTCACGCGTGAGCCAGCCGCGCTCGAGCACGATCTCGGTCACGCCGCGCCCCGTCGCGAGTGCCTCCTTCGCGACGTCGGTGGCCTTCTCGTAGCCGATCACCGGCAGCAGCGCGGTCACCACGCCGATCGAGTGCTCCACGTAGTACCGCATCCGGTCTGCATTCGCCGTGATACCTGAGATGCACCTGGACTCGAGCACCTGGATCGCGTTCGTCAGCTCCTTGATGCCACCGAGCAGCCGGTAGGCGATGATCGGCTCGAACACGTTGAGCTGGAGCTGCCCCGCCTCGGCCGCCATCGTGATCGTGACGTCGCCACCGATGATGTCGAAGCAGACCTGGTTGACCACCTCGGGGATCACCGGGTTCACCTTGCCCGGCATGATGCTGCTGCCCGGCTGCACCGGCGGCAGGTTGATCTCGCCGAAGCCGGCGCGTGGCCCCGACGAGAGCAGCCGCAGGTCGTTGCAGATCTTCGACAGCTTGGTGGCGGTGCGCTTGAGCACGCCGCTCAGCTGCACGAAGGCACCGGTGTCACTGGTGGCCTCGATCAGGTCCGGCGCGGTGATCATCACCAGCCCCGTCACCTCCGAGAGGTGGCGCCGCACCGAGGTGGTGAACGACTCCGACGCCGTGATGCCGGTCCCGATCGCGGTGGCGCCCATGTTCATCTCGCGCATCAGCGCCTGCGCCTCGGCGAGCCGGTCCACGTCCTCCATCAGCGTGTGGGCCCACGCCCGGAACTCGCGGCCGAGCGTCATCGGCACCGCGTCCTGCAGCTGCGTGCGGCCCATCTTGATGAGCGACGCGAACTCGACACCCTTCACGTCCATCGCCCCGCACAGCGACCGCAACGCGTCCCGCAGGCCGTCGAGCGCGGTGTGCAGCGCGATGCGGATGGACGTCGGATAGACGTCGTTGGTGCTCTGGCTGCGGTTCACGTGCTCGTTGGGGTGCACCACGTCATAGCTGCCGCGCGACCGCCCGAGGATCTCGAGCGCGCGATTCGCGATGACCTCGTTGGCGTTCATGTTGGTGCTCGTCCCGGCCCCGCCCTGGATCATGTCCACGATGAAGTGCTCGTGGTGCCGGCCCGCCCGCAGCTCCTCGCCGGCCCTGATGATCGCCTCGGCGATGTGGTCGGGCAGCAGCCCGAGCTCGTGGTTGGCACGCGCGGCGGCGATCTTCACGCAGGCCAGTCCGGCGATCAGCTCGGGAACCTCGCGCAGCGGCACACCGGTGATGGGAAAGTTCTCGGCGGCGCGCAGTGTCTGCACACCGTAGAGCGCCTCATCGGGCACCTCCCGATCGCCGAGCAGGTCGTGCTCGGTGCGCATGCGCCGGCTGCCGAACCCCAGCGCGCGGCCGCGGCCCACCAGCGTCGCGTCGGCCACCCGCAGCCGCTGGGCGATCGCCCGCGCGGCGCGGGCCACCAGGCCGGCATAGAGGTGGGGATTGTCCTTCACCACCTCGGCCAGCTTCTCCTTGCGCAGGATCAGCAGCTCGCCGGCGATGACGGCACGGGCGGTGGTGCCATGGCGGGTGTCATCGAGCAGCATGCCCTCGCCGATCGCCTCGCCGGGACCCATGGTCACCAGGCGCACCGTGCGCCCCTCGGCGGTCTTCTCGATGGTCACGCCGCCGGTCACCACCAGCGCGAACATCGAGCGCTCCTCACCTTCGCGGAAGAACACGTCTTCGGTGGCGAAGGAGTGCGGCTCGACGGCGTGTGCCAGGCGCCAGAGCTGTGCGTCAGGAAGACCCTGCACGAACGGCAGCGCCTTCAGCTGTTTGAGAATCGCGTTTTTCATGGGCCCAAGCTATGCGCGTGCATGTGCGCCGGGCAGCAGCCGGAACCGCGATTCAGCCGGCCCCGCCAGCGGTCCACGCAGGCACCGGGTCGCCGGCCTGCCAGCCGATCCGTGCCAGTTCTGCAAGGAAAGCGAGCACGGCGTCCCGGTCGGCGTGCACGGCGAGCAGGATGACATCACCCGCCTGCGCCCACTGCACGGCGAGGCGGGCAGCGGCAACGTCATCCGCGGCCGCGGCACACTGCCCGTCGGGCACGCCCAGACCGTGCAACGCGGCGAGCAGCACGCCGCTGATCGACCCCGGCTCGCGCCCGCGCAGGAACCGCGGCATCTCCTTCGCGATGTAGAGGTCGATCACGCCGGCGCGCACGGCTGCCGCGGCGATGTCGTGCAGTGCCTCGTCGTCACGGTCGCCGCCGGTGGCGAGGGTGATGGCACGACGATGGCCCGCCAGGTGCCGCGTGGCGTCGATCAGGGCCGCCACGCCCTGCGGATTGTGGGCGTAGTCCACCACGACGGTCACGCCGCCGATGGTCTGGACCATGAGCCGCCCCATGTTGTCCGCCGGGTCGGCACCGAAGACCAGCAGCGCGCGCTGCGCGGCGGGAGGCAGTGCCAGTTCGCCGGCGACAGCGAGGGCGATGCGTGCGTTGAGCAGGTTGTGCGATGCGGCACCGCCGAGGGTGGCCGGGATGGCGCGCAACTCCTCCGCGGTGAGGGCCGCAGAGCCATCGGCGTGCACGAGATGCGTGCGGCCGGCGTACCCGGCGATCGCGTCCCGCAAGGCAGGCACGTCGCCGTTGACGACCAGCACCCCGGTCTCCTCCACCGCGCGCGTCACGACGAGCTTCGCCGCGGCCAGTGCGGCGAGGTCGGTGATGCCGTAGTCGCCGAAGTGGTCGGGCGAGAGCGTCACCACCGCCGCCACGGCAGCACGCTGCACGGCGAGCCCACGCCGCAGCATGCCCCCACGGGCAGACTCCAGCACGGCCAGTGTCACACGCGGGTCCTGCAGCACGCGCCGCGCACCGGCGGGACCGGACCAGTCGCCGCGCTCCACCCGCGCCCCGTCGATCCAGACACCGTCGGTGCAGGTGTGGCCGACCACATGCCCCGCGGCCCGTGCCATGGCCGCCACCATCCGCACGACGGTGGTCTTGCCGTTGGACCCGGTGACGAGGACGATCGGGATGTCGCGGATCGCGACCCAATCCACCTCGGAGACCTTGGGCAGCAGCGTCAGTGGCCATCCGGTCGCGCCCGCACCGGTGCCGACGAAGAGCGCGGCATCGTCGAAGGTGACGTTCAGGCCCAGCCGCTGTCCCTCGTTCCAGAGCGCGCGGAGTCGAGGCGACGCCTCGCTGTCGCTGGCGGCACGCAGGGCCGGCAGCGCCGTGTCCGGGCCGGCGGCACTGGCACCGCGGACGACCGCCTCGGCGGAGACCCACGCCGTCTCGCACACCTCGGTGGCGGTCATGAGCTGGTCGATCGGCGCGTGGACGAACAGGCTCGCGCCGCCGGGATAGCGCCGGACCGCCGTCTCTGCGTCAGGCCAGCCGAGTGCGGCGGCGAGTCCGGCCGCCTGCCGCTCCCACGCCTCCACCAGCGCCACCGCGTCCGTGTCGTGGTCGTCCAGCATCACGTCGAGCACGGCACCCAGGCCCGGGTGCATGAGGTTCGGACCCATCAGCCGGCGCGAGTCGACGATGGCCGGGGAGGGGTACCCCGACACGAGGTCCGGATCGCGCGGTGGGCGCGTCATGCGTGCGCAGTCTGGTCGGTCGCGGTCGGCTCAGTCGTTGGCTTCGCGGGCAAGGTACACACCACGATCATCGCGGATGATGGTGGTGCCGGCTTCCTCGGTGTCGCGATGCGTCGAGACCGGCAGCTTGTCGCGCAGCGAGCCGGGGATGGCATAGGTGTCCGTGATCTGGCGCACGGGCGCGTCGGCCGCAGGCGGCGCGGCGGGCAGGTCGTCATCGGCCAGTTCGACCACGTCCGGCGCGATCGTCTGCGGCACCTGGCGCTTCGGCGAGACGAGAGATGCCCGGTCGAAGTCCGGCTTGAACTGCGTGATCTGCTTCCAGCCGCGTGCGAGCGCATCGGCGAAGATGAGCACCAGGTCACCCGGCTGCGCGTGCCGCAGCGCGGTATCGATCGCCGCCTGCTCGTCGACGATGACCTCCACCCGGTCCTGGCTGATGCCATGCGAGAGCAGGGTGGCCTCCAGCATGCGCGGCACCTCGTCGTCGCCACGGCCGCGGCGGCTGTCATCGCGGCGGCAGATGTAGTGGTCGAAGAGGCCGGCGGCGGCCACGTCACCGATGGCGGCGATATCCTGGTCGCGACGGTCACCGGGGGCGGCGAGCACGCAGATGCGGCGCCCCTTCACGTCGAGCCGATTGGCGAGCTGGCAGAGCTGCTCGATGGCGTCGGCGTTGTGGCCGTAGTCGAAGAGCACGCGGAACGGATGCTGGTCGTACACGTTCAACCGGCCCGGCGCCTGGAAGAAGCTGGTGTCGAAGGTGCGCAGGCCGTGGCGGATGTCCTCGAGGCGCACGCCCATCGCGAACGCCATCGCCGCGGCGAACATCGCGTTCTGCACGTTGTGCAGCGCCTTGCCCTCGATGGTCGCCGGGATGAGGTGCGTCCAGAGCAGCGGGATGTGTGCGCCGTGGTCGTAGATGGTGATCATCGACCCGTTGATCCCGTTCTCGAGCGCAATGGCGCGGCCGCCGGCGCGAATGTGCTCGCGCACCAGCTCGTGGTCCGGGTTCAGCGTCACATAGCAGACGTGCTTCGCGTCGGTGTAGGCCGCCATCCGCAGCGTGTGCGGATCGTCGGCATTCAGCACCGCCGTGTCGCGCGCGATCTCCACCACCGTGCGCTTGATCTCGGCCAGCTGCTCGAGGGTGTCGATGTTCTTCTGGCCGAGGTGGTCGGGGCGCACGTTGAGCACCGCGCCGACGTCCACGTAGCGGGTGGCCATGCCGGCACGCAGCAGGCCGCCGCGTGCGGTTTCGAGGACGGCCACGTCCACCATCGGGTCGCTGAGCACGATGCGCGCGGCGGTGGGGCCGGTCATGTCGCCGACGACGGTGCGCTGGCCATCGATGTAGACGCCGTCGGTGGTGGTGAGGCCCACCCGCTTGCCCGAGAGCTTGTGGATGTGCGCCAGCATGCGCGACGTGGTGGTCTTGCCGTTGGTGCCGGTGATGGCCGCGATGGGGATCGTGACCGGGGCGCCCGCGGGGAAGAGCATGTCGATGGTCTTGCCAGCCACGTCACGCGGACGCCCGTCGCTGGGCGCCATGTGCATGCGGAAGCCCGGGGCGGCGTTGATCTCGCAGATCGCGCCGCCGATTTCCTTGTAGCTCTGCGTGATGTCGGGGGTGAGGAAGTCCACACCCCCGATGTCGAGCCCGATCGCCTTGATCGCCCGCACCGCCATCTCGGCGTTGTCGGGGTGCACCAGGTCGGTCATGTCGCGCGCGGTGCCGCCGGTGCTGAGGTTGGCGGTGAGGCGCAGATAGACCACCTCGTCGACGGACGGGATCGTCAGCGGCGTGTAGCCAAGCTTGTCGAGCAGGCCCATCGCCTGCTCATCGAGCTCGATGCGGGTGAGCACCTTCTCGTGGCCGATACCGCGGCGCGGGTCGGCGTTCACGTTCGCGACCAGCTGCTCGATGGTGTGTACGCCATCTCCGATGACGTGACCGGGCTCGCGCTTCGATACCGCGACCAGCTCACCGTCGATCACCACCATGCGGTGATCGTGGCCGGTGATGAACGTCTCGACGATCACGCTGCGCGAGTGTTCCTGCGCCCGCGCGAAGGCCTCGTGGATCTCGGCGTTGGTGCTGAGGTTGATCGAGACACCGCGTCCATGGTTGCCGTTGTACGGCTTGAGCACCACCGGGCGCCCGATGCGATCTGCCGCACTGACCGCGCGCTCGGCCGTCTGTACCAGCCGCTGCTTCGGCACCGGCAAACCGAGGTTGGCGAGGATCTTGTTCGTCTCCTCCTTGTCGCCGGCCAGCTCGACGGCGATGTGCGACGTGCGCCCGGTGACGGTGGCCTGGATGCGCTGCTGGTGCACGCCGTAGCCGAGCTGGATCAGCGACTGCTCGTTGAGCCGGATCCACGGGATGCCGCGCTTCTCTGCGGCGTGCACGATGCTGGCGGTGCTGGGGCCGAGGGCGCGGCGCTGGGCGTAGCGGATGAACGTGTCGCGGCGGGATTCCCAGTCGAAACTCGGGTCGAAGTCGTCGGGGCGCAGCTCGGGCGGCAGCATGGAGTGCAGCAGGTCGAGCGACAGGTCGGCGGCCTCGATGCCCACGTCCTCCTGCTCGTACTCGAACGCCACGTCGTAGACACCCTCGCGGCCGGCGCTGCGCGTCTTGCCGAACGTCACGGCGATGCCGGCGGTGTTCTGCATCTCCAGCACCACGTGCTCGAACACGTGACCGAGCCAGGTGCCTTCATCCTCGGTCATGCGGCGGATGAATCCACCCGGTTCGCCGTAGCTGCAGCCGTGCTCCCTCAGGCCGGGCAGGCGCTCGATGAGCGTGTCGATGAAACCGCGTCCCAGTCGCATCGTCGGCCAGGCTTCGAGTGCACCGAGGTCCACTTCCAGCCGGATGACCGGGAAGTGTGCGTAGTGACTGGGCCCGACGTAGACGTTGCGATCGAGGATCTTCATTCAGGCAGGCCAGAGTGCTGGAGGGTGACCACGTTGCTGCCGTGGGCCTTGCGGGTGCGCATGTCGTAGCCGGCGCCCTGCGTGAGCAGGTGCATGCGCAGGCCGATCATCGTGATGGGATCGTACTTCCCGGCCAGCCACATGGACGTGAACTCGGTTTTCGAGGTGTCGATGACGGTGACGGCGCTGGTGCCCATGACGTCGATCTCGTCGTCGGGGCTGATGAAGGCCGCCGTGTCCTCGTCCACGCCGAGTCCGAGGAAGCCCGGGTGGGAGGAGAGGGCGGTGAGCAGGCGGCCGAGTCGGTCGCGCTGGCGGAAGTGCTGGTCGATGATGATGTCGTTGGTGAGGCCGAAGCCCGGTACCAGCGTGACGATGCCGGCGCGAGGTGTCGGCCCTTCCTCGCCGCCGCCGATCATGTGCTCCGACATCACCGCGGCACCGGCGCTGGTGCCGGCCACCGGCATGCCGGCGGCGAAGCGTGCGCGCAGCAGGCGGGAGGCGGGGGTGCCGCCCATGATGTTGGTGAGACGGAGCTGGTTGCCGCCGGTGATGAAGACGCCGTCGCAGTCTTCCAGCTCGCCGAGCCAGTCGCGATCGTCGCAGTCGCTGCGGCGCTGGAAGTTCAGGGCGCGGGCGTATTTCACGCCCATCTTCCGGAACTGCTTCTCGTACCATTCACCCATGTCCGCCTCTTCGGAGGCGGTGGGGATGATGGCGATGACCGGGTTGCGGCCGCAGATGCCGATGAACCGGTCGAGGATGGCGGCGTCGGTGAGCTTGCCGCCGATGGGGATGAGCCAGCCTTTGCTGTGGGTGGTCGTCATGCCGGAAGGTACCGCCGGCCTTGGATCCGGGCAGGGTTCGCGCGGGGCGGCGGCCGGCTCCGGGGGGCGGGGTCGTCACCAGTCCTCACGCGGAGAGGCGGAGGAGCGGAGGGTTCCGTGAGCGGTGAAGGCAGGTGCGGGCGGCGGGGTGAGGGCGCTGAATCGGGGGGCGGGAGTTGGTTTGCTGGCGCGGGGGGCGGTAGCGTTGGCGGATGACTATCGAACAGAGCGAGGCCGGGGGGATGCGGCTGGTGCTGAACGCGGATGTATATGCGCCAGAACACCTTGGGCATCGGCACATCCTGACGGGGGGTGGGCGGATCCTGTGGATGGGGACGGACCGGCCGTCGTTTCCGGGCTACCTCGGGGTGGAGGAGGTGGACCTGGCGGGGCGGCAGGTGATCCCGGGGTTGATCGACGGGCATTGCCACGTGACCGGAGGCGGCGGCGAGGCGGGGCCGGCCTCGAAGGTCCCCGCTCCCTTGGCTGAGTCGTACCGGAAGGCGGGAGTGACGACGGTGGTGGGGGTGCTGGGGACCGATGATGTCACGCGGTCCACGGCGGAGCTGATCGCGGGGGTGCGTGCGCTGCGAGCGCAGGGGATCAACGCGTGGTGTCACACGGGCGGGTATCACCTGCCGCTGACGACGCTCACGGGGTCGGTGCGGTCGGACATCGTGAACATCGATTGTGTGATCGGGGTGGGTGAGGTCGCGATTTCAGATCACCGGTCATCGCAGCCGACGCTGGATGAGCTGCTGCGGATCGCGGCGGACGCGCACGTGGCGGGGTTGATGACAGGCAAGGCGGGGATCCTGCACCTGCACGTGGGTGATGGGCCGCGGGGCCTCGAGTTGATTCGTGAGGCGTTGCGGGTGTCGGAGATTCCGGCGCGGGTGTTCAATCCGACGCACGTGAACCGGCGGAAGGGGTTGCTGCACGAGGCGATTGCGCTCGTGAAAGAGCATGGGTGTTACATCGACATCACGGACTTTCCGGTGGCCGATGGTGAAGACGCCTATTCGGCTGCCGACGCGCTCGAGGTGTATTGGGAGTCGGGGGCGCCGCTCGACCGCGTCACTGTTTCGTCGGATGGTGGGGGGTGTTTGCCTGTCTTTGGGCCGGATGGGCAGGTGGTGTCGTACGACGTTGGGGATTGCTCGGCGTTGATGGGGACGGTGCGGACGTTGGTTGGGCGGGGGCATGCGCTGGAGCAGGTGCTGCCGGCGTTCACGCAGAATGCGGCGGTGCTGCTGCGGATGCGTGATGTTGGCGAACTCGCGCTGGGACATCGCGACGACGCCGTGTTGTTCGGCGCCGGCCCGACTTCGATCACGCGTGACTGATAGCTTGCACGCGGAGCGCGCTCAGCCTGCTTGCAGCGTGGAATCCACGATCGCGCGCGCCGCGGCCACGACATCGGCAGGATACCCTACCCTCTCGAGCAGCGCGATGGCATTGCGCGTGCTGCCGAGCCCCGGCCGGATACGGTAGTCGAACACCAAGCCGTCAACACCGACTTCCTCCCGGAAGTTGAACACTGAAAAGCGATCGCCGAGCAAGCCGATCAGCTCAGTGTCGTGGGTCGTGACGACGACAAGATCGTCGCCACGATTCAAGGCGTGCAGCACAGCTGATGCGGCGGCCACACGTTCCACCGTGTTCGTGCCGCGGTAGATCTCGTCTAGCAGGAACAGGTGCGCGTGGCCGCTTTCCTTGGCCTGGAGGAGTTGCAGGATCGACTCGACTTCGGCCATGTAGTAGCTCCTCCCATCGAGCACGCTGTCCTCGCGGCCGATGGAGGTGCAGACGCGCAAGCTCGGCGACCGCCACGACTCCGCGCAGACGGTGGCGAGGGTCTGGCCGAGCAGGGCGTTCACGCCGAGCGCCCGGGCGAACGTCGTCTTGCCGGACATGTTGCTGCCGGTGATCAGGGCGCCACGCTGGTGCAGCGTGAAGGCGTTTGCGACAGGATCAGCGAGGAGCGGGTGAACGATCGCCTGGACGTCGAGTGCCTTTGCGTCGCCCGTGAGGTCCGGCACGCACCACGACTGCCGAGTCGTACGCCAGTGCGCGATCGACTGCGCCATGTCGATCGCGCCGATCGCCTCCCACAACGCACGCGTCAGTGTCCGGTGACGCTGCAATGCACCAACGGAGAACACGAACGCGTTGGCGTCGAACAGGAAGAGCAGGTTGAGGTACGCGTAGAGCATCGAGGCGAGTTCATTTGCTGGCCCTGGCTCGAACATCAGCCACCGGGTCGCGGTCCGCAGGCCGGACAACGTGCGAGCCCCCTCGCGCAGCGTCCGCGTGGCGGCCTCGCTCTCTGGGAGCTCGAGGTCGCCGAGTTCGGAAGCGACAGTCACGAAGGCCGGGAGTTCGTGGACGGCGGAGAGGAACGAAGCGACTCGTGCCTTCCAGAACGCCTGCACACACATGTTGGCGGCGCACACGGCGAGCCACAGCACCAGCGCCTGTGGCCAGACCGCAATGAGGGCCATGCTTGCGAGGGCGGATGCCGACAGGATCGGGAAGAGCCACCAGAAGGCAGGACGATCCGGGACATCGCCCATGAGGAGGGGCGCGAGGTATGCCGCCCGCGTGTCGTGCAGGCGACGGAGTGACGACCGAACCCGGTTCGTGAGCCGCGCGTCCTTGGCGAACTGCGCGGCCACGCGGTCGAGACTTTCGACGTCCGGCGCGGTCTCGCAGGGCCGGTGGAGTGCGTCATACAGGTACTGGCGCCCGATCTCGCTTTCGGTGTGGTCGACGAGACCGAACACGCTGTCCATGTCGAGGTCCGCCCATGTCTTGTCACTCACGGACGGCCGCCTGGGCAGGGCATGCTCGCGGTGGTAGCTGCCGATCAGGTGCAGGTCGCCATGCCGGGAGGTACGATCGTGGTCGAGCGCGCGCTGGAGCGACAGGCCACTGCGGATTGACGCGAGCAATCGCGGGAGCAACAGGCCCGCGGCACCGACCGCGAGCGCCGTGAGGATCATCGAGACAGGTCGCATTTCGCACAATAACGGGGCTGCGCCTGGCGCGGTTTCGCGAGCACCGTCCGCTCACACCGGCAGGGGCTCAGCGCCCGTCCAACCCGAGTACCAGGCGCAGGCCGCGCGCCACGTGCTGCATCACCGCGCGCGGCAGCTGCCCGGCCTGCTCGGTGAGGACGATCCGGTCGATCGTGACGAGCTGACTGACATTCGCGACCGAATCGCGCGGCAGGCCACTGGCCTTCGCCGGGATGAGCACATTCCCCGGTGCATCGAGCAGTCGCATCGACGTGGTGAGGGCAACCACGATCACCGTGGCGACCCGACTGCGATTGAACGCGTCCGCCTGCACGATCAACACCGGTCGCCGGAACCCGGGCTCGGCCCCATCAGGCTCCGGCAGTTCCGCCCACCATACTTCCCCGCGCATCACGTCCATTCGGATCGTCGCAATGCGGTGCGTGCCGCCGCCTGCACACCCGCGTCGTGCGGCGGCGGATCGGCATAGACCCGATTGAGTGCGTCGGTCACGTCCGAGTCGCGGTGCTTGGCGAGATACTCCGCGAGCGCGGTCGCATACAGCTGCGATCGGGACATGCCGATCGCAGTCGCGAGCCGGTCGGCCTCGTCGAACAAGGCATCCGGGAGTGAGATGGCAGTCTTCATACCGGAGTATAACCCCGGTATGCCGAGAAGGGCCTGCGACAGACGGCGGCGGATAAGTCGGGCTGGTCGGGGCATACGGAAAGGTGTGCCGCTGCGGTGTCCCCTCGGTAACCGGAAACGCGCGCCGCGAAGCCTTCCACCGCCTCCGGAATCACTACCTTGCCCGCGTGACCAGCACCCCCGCCGCCCCCCGCCCCATCGCCTTCACCGAGTTCGTCGCCCTCATCGCCGCGCTGACCGCCCTCAACGCGCTCGCGATCGACTCGATGCTCCCCGCCCTGCCCCAGATCGGCGCCACCCTCCACGTCGCCACCGACAACCAGCGGCAGTGGGTCATCACCGCCTACCTCCTCGGCGTCAGCTCCACCCAGATGATCTACGGCGTGCTCTCCGACCGGTTCGGCCGGAAGCGGGTCCTGCTCACCGGCGTCGGCCTCTACGCCACCTTCGCCATCGTGGCCGCGTTCGCCGCCTCGTTCACGCAGCTGGTGTGGGCCCGCGCGCTGATGGGTGCCGGCGCCGCCGCCGTGCAGGTGCTGGCCGTTTCGCTGGTGCGCGACCGCTTCTCCGGCGCCCAGATGGCGCGCGTCATGTCGCTCACGTTCATGGTCTTCCTCACCGCGCCCGTGCTCGCACCGAGCATCGGCCAGGCGATCATGCTCGTCTCGTCGTGGCGATGGATCTTCGGGTTCCTGGCCACGTTCAGCCTGGTGCTGTTCACCTGGGCCGCGTTCCGCCTGCCCGAGACACTGCACGCCGAGGACAGGCTGCCGCTGGAGCTGGGGCGCGTGGGGCAGGCGTTCCGCACGGTGATCAGCTCACGCGTGACGGTGGGCTACATGTTCGCCGCCGCCTGCGTGCTGGGGGCGCTGTTCGGCTTCATCAACTCGGTGCAGCAGGTGTTCACCGACATCTTCCACGCCCCCACGATCTTCCCCGTCATCTTCGCCTGCGTGGCGATCGGGATGGCGGTCTCGTCGCTGCTCAACTCGCGCATCGTGGAGCGGCTGGGGGTGCGGTACGTGTCGCACCGGGCGCTGATCGGCTTCCTCACCTTCGGCGCGGCGCACCTGGTGGTGGCGCGGGCCGGCTACGAGAGCATCGCGACGTTCGCGGTGCTGCAGGCGGCGATGATGTTCTGCTTCGGGATGATCGCCGCCAACTTCGCCTCGATCGCGATGGAGCCGCTGGGGCACGTGGCGGGGACGGCGTCGTCGATCTACGGGTCGATCACGATGGCGGTGGGGTCGACGCTGGGGTTCCTGATCGGGCAGCAGTTCGACGGGACGGCGGTGCCGCTGACGACGGGGTACGTGCTGTGCGGGGTGCTGGCGCTGGGGATCGTGGCGGTGACGGAGCGGGGGGTGCTGTTCTGGCGGGTACGGTCGAGAGCCGCGGGCGCTTGATCGACCTGTCCGTCCTGCGGAGTGCAGGCCTAAGTGCTTGCCTCACAAATCGTTAGCCGATCGAGCCCGCCGTAGACTTATAATAAGTACACCCTCTGCCTATTGCAGGGCTCATAGCTGCTTATTATAATCAGCTATGCCCCCGTCCTCACGTTCATCCATTCCTACGGCATTCACTGCCCACGCCGCCCTGCGCGCAGCACTTCGCGCCGTGGGCGAACTGCTCGCAGCTGACGGGCACGCGGTCGGCATCATCGTGGTCGGAGGGGCCAGTCTCAACCTCCTCGGCTTGCTGGAGCGCGGCACCAGCGATGTCGACGTGCTCGCGGTCGCGCAGCGTGACTCGACCGGATCCACCGAGATGCGCAATCCAGCTCCACTGCCGGCAACGCTTGCGCGCGCGATGGCGACGGTCGCGCGCGACCTGCGGTTGCCGGAGAACTGGATGAACACCGACGTCGCACTCCAGTGGAAGGTGGGGCTGCCGCCCACGCTCCCGGACGACCTGACGTGGGAGACGTTCGGAGGTCTGACGGTTGGACTGGCCGGTCGGCAGACACTCATCATGCTGAAGCTCTTCGCCGCGACTGACAGCGGACCGAACAGCGTGCACATGCAGGACCTGATCGCCCTGGGACCGACCGACGCGGAACTCGCAGGCGCCGCCGACTGGGTGAAGACGCAAGACGCCTCGGACGCCTTCCCAACCCTCCTTGCCGGGGCAATCGAACATGTCCGTTGTCACACTTAGCGCGATCGGCGCGACGGCACGGCTCACGGCGCTGCAGGCGGCATGGACTCAGTGGAGCGCCGTCACGCACACCGCGAGCCAGGCCGATGACCGGGAGGCAACCGCCGTGGTCGACCCCGAGGCGCTCCTGCTCCTGTCGCTGACGCTCTGGGAGGACGAGCGGCGGCTCCGCGACCTGTGTTTCGCATTCGCGGTGCAGGACGCGAAGCTGCTCAGCGTGCACCGTGCGCAGGAGCTCTGCTCGGCGTTCCCCGACTCCACGCACGCGCTCCTCACCGAGTTCGCATCGTGGGCGAAACACCCGAGCTGGTTCCGGTTGGCCAAGCTCGCCGTCTCGCGAGAGACTCCCGCACCGCGGCAGAAGCCGCTCGGTCCTCTCCGGTTACACAACCCGCCGGCACTGTATCTCCGATTCCGGACAGCGTTCGGCGTGGGGTTGAAGTCAGACCTGCTGACCTGCGCCGTGTGCCGTCAGGAACGCAGCTCCACCGTGTCGCAGCTGGCGACGTTCGTGGCGTACTCGGAGCGCAACACCCGCGCGGCAGCCGACGATCTGGTGGAGGCCGGCCTCCTCGTGCGCGATGACTACAGCCCACAACAGACCTATCGTGCGGCACCCGGTGACTGGGCCGCCTTCCTGTCATTCGGTGCAGACGAGAGCCTGAACGTCACACGAGTGCCGCGCTGGCAACCGTGGTCCGTGCTGTTCGCCTTCCTGGCGCAGGTGGCAGACACCGCCCGACGGTCAGAGACGCATGCATGGAGCGACTATGTGTGCTCCAGCCGGGCGCGCGACATCGTGGAGCTACACTACCCCACGCTCATCCGGGCCGAAGTCGCGGAGTGGTCGGGCGTGATGCCCGGAAAGGGCGAACCGCTGGCGGAGCTTGACCGGCTCGTCGCCGCAACCCGGAATATCGTCGTTCACGGACTGTAGCATACAGTGCGTTCATGCTGCAATCGCGGTGCATTACCGGCGGTCAAATACCCGCGTGAAGATCTCTCCCAGGTTGATCACGAGCGGCGCATGCCCCACCACTGGCTGCCACGTGAGCGTGTCCACGCGAACGTCCGGCGTCTCTGCACCCGCCTGCCACACGTCCACCGAGCGCCGTTTGGCATCGACGACCCAGTACTCGGCCACACCGTTCGCGAGGTAGGTGCGCCGCTTGAGCCCGCGGTCGCGGTGCCGCGTGGACGGCGAGAGAATCTCGACCGCGAGCACCAGCGACGACATCGGCAACCGGCGTTCCTCGTCCGGATCGACCCGCGCCGGATCGAAGATCAGCAGGTCGGGCTGCACCTCGGTGATCTCCGATGCCCGTACTGCGGTCGGCGCCACGAAGAGCATCAGCCCGATGGCCTGCACGTACGCCGGCAACACCGCGATCAACCGCGCCTGCACCCACTGGTGCGACAACACCGGCGCGGGCGTCACGTACAACACCCCGTCGATGACCTCGTACCGGTTGCCGTCGTCCGGCATGTCGGCGAGATCGTCAGCCGTGTAGCGACGCTCGGCAGCACACATACCCATACGGTACGCTCCGGGAGAGGCAGGTGACAGTCGGACATGCGGCCAGCATGCCGCATTCACCGTCAACGTACCAACCGCCATTCCTGCATGCGTCATCGTTTTCGTGCGCCTGCGGAATCAGACGCGAAAGGCCCCGACCGCACATCGCAGTCGGGGCCTTCACACGCCCGGCATCGCAACTCAGCGCTACCCCCGCGCCACCCGCGCATCCTCTCGCGCCTGGCTCTCCGTGCTGTCCGCCCACAGCTGCTTCGTCACCCGCAGCAGCACCAGCCCACTCACCACGAACACCCCCAGCAGGATCCACGCCGCCGGCCAGCGCGACGGATCACCCGGCGCATACAGGAAGCTCCCGATCGCGAACAGTGCCGACCAGATCACCACGCACCCGCTGATCCACCCCGCCAGCGCACCACCCACGCGGTTCTCCAGCGCGACTTCCGCATCCGAGATCCCGGCCGCCTTCCGGATCTCCGTCCAGCCCGGCCCTGCGGGCTTCACCTTCTGCACGAAGCTGATCAGTTTCGCGCGATCGGTGACCGGGCCCACGAACGCCGTCACCAGCCACGCGATCGTCGTGATGCCGACCTGCCAGATCGTCGTCGTCGCGAAGCTGGCGCCGGGCATGAAGTACGGCACCGCCAGCGACGTCACCAGTGACACCACCATCGCCACGATCTCGCACCACGCCGACACGCGCCACCAGAACCAGCGCGCGATGTACAACAATCCCGTACCGGCACCGATCGAGAGCAGCACCTGGAACGCCTGCTGCGCGGAGCTGAGCGTGAGGCTGAGCAGCGCCGCGAACAGGTACAGCCCGAGGGTGCACACCCGCCCCACGTTCACGTAGTGGCGCTCCGTGGCGTCGGTGCGGATGAAACGGCGGTAGAAGTCGTGCACCAGGTACGACGAGCCCCAGTTGAGGTGCGTCAGGATGGTGGAGCTGTTGGCCGCCAGCAGCCCGCCGATCATCAGCCCGACGAACCCCACCGGCAGGAACTTGAGCATCGCCGGGAAGGCCGAGTCGTGGCCGATGAGCGAGACGTTGGCCTCGGGGAACGCCGCCTTGATGCTGGCGAGGTCGGGATAGACGATGATGGAGCAGAGCGCGGTGATGATCCAGGGCCACGGGCGCAGCACGTAGTGCGCCACATTGAAGAACAGCGTGCCGCCCAGCGCGTCCTTCTCCGACTTCGACGCCAGCATCCGCTGCGCGATGTACGACCCGCCCCCCGGCTCGGCGCCGGGGTACCAGTTGGCCCACCAGCTGATGGCGATCGGCAGGATGAAGATCATCAGCGCCAGGTCCGACATGGCGAAGTTCGGCATCATGTCGAGGATCGGCTGGCCGCTGCCGTCGGAGGCCGACATCACCGGCTGGGCGCCCGCCGCGGTGGACTGCACCACCTGCAGCGTCGACAGCTTGCCGACCAGCAGCTTGAGGCCGACCCACGCACTCGCGTCACCCGCCAGGCGGCGCCCCACCTCCACCAGCGAGAAGAACGCCGCGGCGAAGACGGCGGTCATCTTGATGAAGAACTGGATCATGTCGATCACCAGCACCCCCCAGAGCCCGGAGTGCGCGGCGAACACGACGTTCAGCAGGCCGGTGACGAGGATCGTCTGCCACGCCGGCATCCCGAACAGGATGTTGGCGATCTTGCAGGCGGCCAGCGTGACCGTGCCCATGATGAAGCAGTTGAAGAACAGCCCCAGGTACACGGCGCGGAACCCGCGCACCACCGACGCCGACTGTCCCGAGTAGCGCAGCTCGTAGAACTCGAGATCCGTGAGCACCCCCGAGCGGCGCCAGAGCCGCGCGAAGAAGAACACCGTCGCGAGGCCGGTGAGCACGAACGCCCACCACTGCCAGTTGCCGGCCACGCCGTAGCGCCGCACCTGCTCGGTGACCCAGTTGGGGGTGTCGGACGAGAACGTGGTCGCGACCATCGACAGGCCCGCCAGCCACCACGGCACGCTGCGCCCCGAGGCGAAGAACTCGGCCGTGCTGTCACGCGACCGCTTGGCGAGGAACAGGGCCGGCACGAAGCACACGAGGATGCTCGCGGCGGCGATGACCCAGTCGATCCAGGAGATGTTCACGGCGTGGGGAGGGGCATGGGTGTGGCCGCGGCGCGCCCCGGGGAGCGCGTCGCGTGCGCTGCAGAGCTACCGGCAGTCGGGGGCCGGCGCAAGCGCGCTATCGGTTGATGAAGGGGCGCGGCGTGACGCCGTCACGCAGCTCGCGCACCATGCGGTCATCGCCGGTGAGCTCCCAGTACACGAGGGAGACGGGGATCATGCCGACCTCGTTCACCTCGTCGAAGAAGCGGCGCATGCTGAACTGGTCGCCCAGCTGCCGGGCGCGCTCGGCCATCGTCTCCTCCATCAGGCGGCCGCCGGTCACGTAGCTGGCGCCGTAGCCCGGCAGGCGCAGGTAGAGGTGCTGCTCGAAGCCGAGCAGCGGGTCGCGCCGCATCCAGCCGCGGGGCGTCCAGTTCACGTGCATGTCGGCGGCCTGCGCCATCGTCAGCTCGTTCGAGTGGGCGTAGAGGTTGCCCAGGCCGCGTGCCGCGCGCGCCGCCAGCATCGCCCACACGATCTCGCGCGAGCGCGGTGATTCGTCGTACAGGCCCGCCTGCATCATCCACTCCTCCATCGACGTCGCCATCCCCTCGGCGCGGCTCAGCCACACGTTGTAGAGGAGCGGGGTGCGGCGGATGAGGCGCGGGTTCGGGTGCTCGCGGAAGCGGCCATTGTCCCACCAGTGCCAGAGGTGCGTCCAGAGCGGGATGGGATCGCGGTGATACGTCTGCGCGAAGAAGTTGCGGGAGCCCGGATCGGCGAACGGGTGGATGCGCTCGCGCAGCGCGTTGTCCATCCAGGGCTCCCAGGTCACCATCCCCTGCTCGCGCACGAAGGTGGTGTAGCGCGTGATGGCGGCGTTCTGGAAGTCCAGGTACGCGTCGCGCGACTCCATCACCGGCATCGGCGGCAACGCCCTGTTGCGCTGCTCTTCGAGGCGCAGCGAGGCGTGCGAGCGGGCCAGCTCGCGGCGCGTGATGGTCACTTCCTCGTCCCAGGTCAGCGGCACCAGCAGCACGTTCTTCAGGAACCAGGTGTAGTTCGCCTTGCCGATGCCGGAGGGGCCGGTTTTCCTCGGCGCCTCGACCCGGAGCCAGTCGGTGAAGCCGGCGGTGGCCGTCGCGGCAGCATCGATGGCGGTGAGCAACGCGGCGTCACTGCGGGCGACGGTGGCGAGCCTCTGCAGCTCGAGCAGCGCCTCGTGCTGCTCCTCGAACGCCTTCACGGCGCCGACCCACAGGTCCTTCGCGTTCCCCCGCGCGAGGTTCACACGGGCCTGCCGCAGCAGGGTGGGGATCGCGCCCAGCTGGGTCCCGAGTTCCGCCGACTGTGCCGCGCTGAGCGGCTGCGACACCTGCTGCCGTGTGCGCGGCCAGAGTGGGTACTGCCAGAGCCGGATGGCCCCGTGGATCGTCGGACCTTCCTCGGCCGGCGTGTCGCTCTGCTCGGTCCGGATCGAGGCGTAGTACGCCGGGTCCCGCGACCATGGCGTGAGCACCGTGAGGTTGTACAGCATGCCGTTCATCTCGGCGCGCACGATGTGCAGGTCCACCTGCTCGGGCACGCGCCAGCCGGTGGTGTCGATCGCCCGCAGCCGCTGCTGCAGCACCCGGAGCGCAGCCAGGCGCCGGACGTTGGTCGCGGGCGAGTAGTCGGGGATCCCGTTCGCGCGCGGCGGCTCCTCGAAGCGGCGCCACTCGCCGAACAGCGACTCGAGCTGAGCATGGGTGCGGCTGGTCGCCGGGGCCTGTGCAGTGAGCCGCGGCGCGAGGCCGGGCAGGGTACCGGCGGCGGTCAGCATGACGGCCGCAGCGTGGATCAGTCTCATGTGGCGCATGGCCGAGAATGTATCGGCGGCGACGGCGTGCGGGGGCCACTATGATCCGCGGGTGAGCTTCCTGCCCCAGAAGGCCCGGCATGCCGCGAAACGCAGCCGTGAGCGCTCGGGTGCACCTCCGCACGCGGTTGCACACCACCGCCGTGGTGTCGCGCGGCGCTTCGCCCAGTCGCGCGGCGCCGGCGCCAGCGCCCTCGCGGCATTTCTCGCCGTCCTGGGCCCGGGGCTGCTGGCGGGGCTCTCCGACGACGATCCGGCCGGCATCACGACCTACTCGGTGCTCGGCGCCGACTTCGGCTATTCGCTGCTCTGGATCATCCCGCTCTCGACGGTGCTGCTGATCCAGTTCCACATGATGGCGGTGCGCCTGGGTGCGGCATCCGGGCGCGGCTTCGTGGGGCTGATCCGCGATCGCTGGGGCCGCAAGGCGGGCTATGCCGCGGCCCTTGGCCTGCTGTTCGCGAACTTCGGAACGATCTGCGCCGAGTATGCCGGCGTCTCGGCGGCGGGTGGGCTGATCGGCGTGCCCTCCCGGCTCAGTGCGCCGCTGGCCGGCGTGCTGATCAGCGTGGTGGTGGTCTACGGGTCTTTCCACCGGGTGGAGCGGGTGCTGCTGGTGATCTCGTCCACGCTGGCGCTCTATATCGTCGACGGACTGCTGGCGCAGCCCGACTGGGGCGCGGTGGCGCGCGGGGCGTTCGTGCCGCGGGCCCCGACCACGGCGCCGGGCTGGATCGCGATCGCCGCCACCCTCGGCACGACACTCGCGCCCTGGGGGCTGGCGTTCATCCAGTCGTACGCCGTGGACAAGAAGCTCGCGATGTCGTCGATGCGGTGGGAGCGCGTCGACGTGTTCATCGGCTCGCTGCTCACCGGCGTGATCGGCCTCGCGATCGCGGTGGCGTGCGCCGCCACGTTGCACCGGAACGGAGTGCACATCACGGATGCCGG
This sequence comes from Gemmatimonadaceae bacterium, assembly GCA_020851035.1. Taxonomy (NCBI): domain Bacteria; kingdom Pseudomonadati; phylum Gemmatimonadota; class Gemmatimonadia; order Gemmatimonadales; family Gemmatimonadaceae; species Gemmatimonadaceae bacterium. Next base: position 32,243 of record JADZDM010000028.1, read on the forward strand.
GGACGCCGCCCTTGCCCTGCGCCCGCTGGCAGGATCGTTCGCCACGGTCCTCTTCGGGGCCGGCCTGCTGGGCGCCTCGCTGCTGGCGGCGGCCATCGTGCCGATCGCGACGGCGTACTCCATCGCCGAGGGGGTGGGCAAGCCGGCGTCGCTCGACCTGGATGCGCACCACTTCCAGTGGTTCTACGCCGCGTTCATCGGGCTCACGGTGGCGGCCGTGGCGGTGGTCTCCCTGCCAGGGCTGCCGCTGATTCCGCTGATCTACTCCAGCCAGGTGGTGAACGCCGTGATGCTGCCGCTGCACGTGATCGCCCTGCAGCTCCTCCACAACGACGCCGCGATCCTCGGTGCGGCCCGACCGGGCCCATTGTGGCGCGGGCTCGGGTGGGTGAGTATCGCACTCATCCTCGCCTGCATCGTCGCGCTGGCATTCAGCTGGCTGCGCTGAGCCGCCGGCCCTCACCGACGCCGACCGTGTTCGACATCGTGCTGGTGCATCCCGAGATTCCGCCGAACACCGGCAACATCATCCGGCTCTGCGCCAATGCCGGGACGCGGCTGCACCTGGTGGAGCCGCTCGGCTTCAACTTCGAGGACCGCCAACTCGAGCGGGCCGGCCTGGACTACCGCGACCTCGCCGAGGTGACGATCCACCGCGACTGGGCGGCGTGCCTGATGCACCTCGGTGCCGGTCGCCGCCTGTTCGCCTTCACGGCGCGCGGGACGCGGCGGCACACCGACGTGGCGTTCGCCGCGGGGGACGTGCTGGTGTTCGGTCCCGAGTCCACCGGCCTGACCGACGCGATGCTGGCCGCGCTGCCGGCCGACCGGCGCATCCGCCTCCCGATGCTGCCGGCGCGGCGCTCGCTCAACCTGTCGAACACGGTGGCGATCGTGGTCTACGAGGCGTGGCGGCAGCAGGGATTCGCCGGCGGAAGCTGAGGCGCGGTGGAGGTGCCGGGGTGCCGTCCCACCGCGCCCATTGAGCCCTCGTGGTACCTGCCGCATCGTTCGGCGCGATCCGATCCGGTTCCCCCGACCGCCTGACCCATGTCCGTCATCCGTGTGCTGGCCCTGACCGCCCTGCTGGCGACTCCCGCCCAGGCGCAGAGTGCCTTCGTGCACACGCTGCGCGGCGACACGGTGCAGATCGAGGTCTTCACACGGCTGCCGCGGCGCCTGGACGGGGAGGTGTCGGCGAAGGGAGCACCGCGGCAGGTGTTCTCGAACCGGATCGAGGCCGACGGGCGCCTGGGGACGCTGTCGATGGCGGTGTTCGCACCGGGTGCGAAGCCGGGTGCGACCCCGGTGGCGCAGGCCGACATCGCGATCACCGGTGACACGGCGGTGGCCGGCATCGGTGCGCCGGGTCGCGCCACGAACACCCAGCGCATCCAGTCGCGCCAGCTCGCGCAGCCGATCGTGAACGCCTCCGTGGCCGCGTTCGAGGTGATCATCGCGGCGGCGCGGCGGGACCGCACGCGCGACGTGCCGCAGGTGTTCCTCGCCACCGGGGGCCAGACCTTCCCGGTGGAGTTCACGAACCTGCAGTCGGACTCCATCGCGGTGGCGCTGGGCACGCAGCGCATGTACTTCATCACCGACAGCAGCGGGCGGCTGGTGCGCGGCGGCATGCCGCAGCACGGGCTGCAGTTCACGCGCGTCGATGGCATCGCGGTGAGCAAGCTCGGACTCTCCCGGCCCGACTACTCCGCGCCGGCGGATGCGCCGTACGTGGCACAGGGTGTGACGGTGCCGACCGGGCGCGGCTTCACGCTCGGCGGCACGCTCACACTGCCGGCGGGCACCGCGTCGGCGCTGCCGGTGGTGGTGAGCATCACCGGCTCGGGCCCGCAGGACCGGGATGAGCACATCGGCGCGGTGCCCGGCGGCTATCGCCTCTTCCGGCAGCTGGCCGACACGCTCGGCCGGCGCGGGGTGGCGATGCTGCGGCTGGATGACCGTGGCGTGGGGGAGTCGGGCGGTGACTTCGCCGCAGCCACCAGCCGCGACTTCGCCGACGACGTGCGGTCTGCCCTGGCGTTCCTGCGCACGCAGCCGGGAATCGACCCGCAGCGTGTCTACCTGCTCGGGCACAGCGAAGGGGGCATGATCGCCCCGATGGTGGCGCTGGAGGAGCCGTCGCTCGCCGGCCTGGTGATCCTCGCGGGTCCAGCGCGAACCGGCCGCCAGATCCTCGACGTCCAGAACCGGTATGCCCTGGAGCGTGACACCACGCTCAGCGCCGCCGCGCGCGCCGCGGCGCTGGCGCGTGTGCCCACGCTCGTCGATTCGGCCCTGCGGACCACGCCCTGGCTCCGGTTCTTCGGATCGCACGATCCACTCGCCACGGCGCGACGGGTGCGCCAGCCCGTGCTGATCCTGCACGGCGCCGACGACCAGCAGGTGCCCGCGAGCGACGGGGCGACGCTGGCGCAGGCCATGAAGGCCGGCGGCAACACCGACGTCACGCTGCGCACCTTTCCCGACCTGAATCACCTCTTCATCCGCCAGCCGGGGGGCGATCCCGGCGGATACATGGCGCTGCCGACACACCTGGCGGCGGCGGAGGTGCTTGGCGCGGCGGTGGAGTGGATCGTGGCCCACGCGCGGCACTGATCGCGGCGGCGCCGGCGCGGGCGGACGGTCCGAGTTCACAACCCCTGGTTCGCGGGCTAACGTGGGGCAACTCTCACCCCACCACCCGTGGCGCTGCTCTCCCTGCTCGATCACACGCTGATCGGCGCCGCCACCCGCGCCGCGCTCGAAGTGGACCTGGGCGGCGGCGAGCTGGCGTCGTACGACTTCGGCGATCTCGAGGTGCGCAGCAACCGCCTCGCGTGGGTGCTGCACGACCGCGGGCTCCGGCGCGGCGACCGGCTGGCCTTCCTGCTGCAGAACCGGGTCGAGATCATCGACCTCTGGCTCGCCTGCGTGAAGCTCGGCCTGATCGTGGTGCCGGTGAACGTGCTGTACCAGGCGCGCGAGATCGCCCACATCGTGGGTGACGCCGCGCCGGTGGCGGTGATCACCACCGCCGACCGCGCCGGCGACCTCGCGGCCGGCGTGACGGCGTGGAACGTCGAGACCCTCGCGCGTGACGCCGCTGCGCTGGAGCAGGTGCGGGTCCGGCCCCTCTGCGTGCAGCAGACGGTCTGCGGCGCCGACACGCCGCTGGCGCTCGTGTACACCTCGGGCACCACCGGCGCCTCCAAGGGGGCGATCCTCACCCACGGCAACTTCGCGGCCAACGCCCTGGTGCTGAACGCAAGCTGGGGCATGCGCGCGATGGATCGCCTGCTCACGACGCTCCCGCTCTTCCATGTGCACGGCCTGGGCAACGCCGTGCACTGCTGGCTGCTGGCGGGGTGCCACATGCGCCTCACCGCACGGTTCGAGGCGTCACGCGCGGCCGGCTGGTTCACGGACTACCGCCCGACGGTGTTCTTCGGCGTGCCCACGATGTACATCCGCCTGCTGGATGTGGAGGACGCCACCGCCCGCGCCATCGGCCGCGACGCCCGCCTGTTCGTGTGCGGCTCAGCCCCGCTGCCGGCGCACGTGCTCGAGGCGTTCCGTGCGAAGTTCGGCCACGTGATCCTCGAGCGCTACGGCATGACCGAGACGCTCATGAACGTGAGCAATCCGTACGTCGGCGAACGTCGTGCCGGCACCGTGGGCCGGCCGCTGCCGCTGACGGAGGTGCGTATCGTGAGCGACGACGGCACCGACGTGCCCGACGGCAGCAGCGGCGAGCTCTGGGTGCGCGGGCCGAACGTCTGCGCCGGCTACTGGAACCGGCCTGACGCCACCAGCACCGCCTTCGCCGGCGGCTGGTTCCGCACCGGTGACATCGGCGTGCGTGCGGCCGACGGCTACATCACGCTCGAGGGCCGCCGCAGTGAACTGATCATCTCGGGCGGCTTCAACATCTACCCGCGCGAGATCGAGGAACTGCTGCTGGAGCAGGCGGGCATCACCGAGGCCACCGTGGTCGGCAGGCCCGACCCCGCGCGCGGCGAGGTGCCGGTGGCGTACGTGGTGGGTGACCCGGCACTCGACCTGATCGCCCTCGAGGCGCACCTGCGCACCCAGCTCGCGAGCTTCAAGGTGCCCCGTGCCTTCGTGCGCATCGACGCGCTGCCACGCACCGCCCTCGGCAAGGTCCAGAAGCACCTCCTCCCGCCGGCACCATGACGTGAGCCCCGCCCTGCTCTCGCTCTGCGCGCTGCTGCTGGTGATTGCCGGGAGCCTCACCAGCCGCATCAATGTCGGGGTGCTGGCGGTGGCGCTGGCGTGGCCGATCGCGATCTTCGCGGCACACTGGAAGGTGGATGCGGTGATGGCCACCTTCCCGAGCACGCTCTTCCTGACGCTCGTCGGCGTGAGCGTGCTGTTCGGCGTGGCGCAGGCCAACGGCACGATGGACGCACTGGCGCAGTCCACGGTGGGCGTGCTGCACGGGCGCACGGCGGCGCTTCCGTTGCTCATCTTCCTCATGGCGTGTGCGATCAGCACCGCCGGCCCCGGCGCCATCTCGGCCAGCGCATTGCTGGCCCCGATCGCGATGGGCATCGCCGTGCAGGCCCGGGTGCCGGTGTTCCTCGCCGCGCTGATGATCGGGAATGGTGCGAACGCGGGCAACCTCTCACCGATCAGCGCCGTGGGGCTGATCGTGCACGACTCGATGGCGAGGATCGGGCTCGAGGGGCACACCTGGGCGGTGTGGAGCGCGAATTTCACGGCCCACGCGCTCGCCGCCGTGGCGGCGTGGGCGCTCTTCGGTGGTCCGGCGCTGCTGCGGCACGCCGGTGTCGCCGTCGTCGCGGCCCCGCCGCCGCTCACCACGCGGCGCCACGCCACGATCGCCGTCATCGTCACCTGGGTCATCGCCGTCGTGGGCTTCCGGCTCAACCCGGGGCTCGCGGCATTCGCGGCGGCGAGCGTGCTGCTCCTGGCCGGCGCGGCGCCGGACACGGAGAGCGTGAAGCAGGTGCCGTGGGCCGTGATCCTGATGGTGTGCGGCGTGAGCGTGCTGATCGGCGTGCTGGAGAAGACCGGCGGCATGGACCTGTTCACGACGCTGCTGGCCCGCATCGCCACGCCCGGCACGGTCAACGGCGCCATCGCCGGGATCACCGGCCTGATCTCGACCTACAGCTCCACCTCGGGCGTGGTCTACCCCGCGTTCATTCCCGCGGTGCCGGGCCTGGTGCAGAAGCTGGGCGGCGGCGATCCGCTGCAGGTGGCGATGAGCATCAACGTCGGCGCCGCACTGGTGGACGTCTCGCCGCTCTCCACCATCGGCGCGCTCTGCATCGCCGCGCTGCCGCAGGGTGGCGACGAGGCCCGGCGCCTGTTCCGCCAGCTGCTGCTCTGGGGCTTCTCGATGACGATCGCCGGCGCGCTCTTCTGCCAGCTCTTCATCCGGTTCTTCGCGTGACCGTGCCCCGCGCGCGCGTCAGCGCCTGACCGCGCGCAGCAGCGTCGCCGTCCCCTTCGCACGCGCCGCCTCGCCAGCCTCCTCACCGCGATACTTGCCGATGCGCACGACCACCAGGTCATGCGACGGCACGATCCAGGTGCTCTGGCCACCGGCGCCGAGCATGGCGTAGGCGTCGCGCGGCAGCGGCTGTGCGCCGTCACCGTTGATCCAGAAGAAGCCACCGCCATACACCGGGCGGCCGTCGGCCAGCCACGCCGGCGCGATCGTGCGCACGTGGCGCACGTAGCCGGCGGGGAGCAGTCGCTCACCGTTCCAGACGCCATCCTGCAGGTAGAGGTTGCCGAGCCGCGCCCAGTCACGCGCGGCGATCACCTCGGCTCCCTGCCCGAGGTAGTTCCCGAACGGATCAGTGTAGATCACCACGTCACGCATCCCGATCCGCTCGAACAGCGCGCGTGTCGGAAACGCGTGGTAGTCCTCACCACGCCGCTCGGCACCGAGCCGCACGAGGTAGCTGGCCAGCACGGGGTCGGTGTTGCGGTACCGGCCCACCGTGCCCGGCGCCCATTGCAGCGGGCGCGTCGCCGCCCATTCGTAGGAGTTGCCGGCGCCGGTGTAGAGCCAGAGATGGTCGGGGTAGCCCACCGAGGCGTCGAACCCGGGATCGTAGGGCGCGCCAAGCCGCAGCCCACTCGACATCCGCATGAGGTCCATGATGCGGATCTTCTGCCGTGGGTCGCCGGGCGCCTGCCACTGTGGAATCGGGGCCGGCTGGTCGAGACGGTACGTGCCCATCTGGATCAGTCGCGCGACAAGCGTGCCGGTGACGCTCTTCCCCATCGACCAGCTCTCGAGCGGCGTGTGGATGCCGATGCCCGCGGCGTAACGCTCCCCGATGATGCGACCCTTGTGCGTAACGACGACCGCCAGGGTCATCGCCTCCGGCGGCCCGAACGCCTCGTCCAGGGCCTGCTGCAGCAGGGTCGTGTCGATCTCGCGCGGCAGCGGCGTGGCGGGCAGCACGTCGCCCATCGGCCATGGCGTGGTGGCCGCGGGCGGGAGGTTCGGTGTCACGACCGAAGGTGTGAAGTGCACACCCGTCTCACCCACCGGCAGCGGCACGCAGCCCTGGCTGCCATACCGTCGCGCCACGCGCGTCACGCCGCTCCGCAGCCGGAGCGTCACGGTCTGCGACACCGGATCGACCAGCGTGTCCACCACCTCGGCACGCGCGGCCAGCGGCCCGGTGAAGAAGCCGACGTTGGCGGCCGCGTCGGCCACCGTGAGCCCCGTGAGGAACACGGCACCACACAGCGTGGTCGCGAACCCCGCCGTCTGGTGCGACAGCGCGTCACCGGGGGGCGGCGTCCACCGCCCCGGCAGTTGCAACGAGTCACCGCGCGCGATCACCTGCGCCAGGGTGGCGATGCGGGGATTCGCGCTGACGCGCTGAGCCAGCGCCGGATGCACCACGGCAGGGGCCAGCAGGATGGCGGCGGCGGCGCGACGCAGGCTGAGTCGGCTGGGCATTGGCGAAATGAGGGCCAGGGATTCACGCAACTGCCGGGATCGTGCGCAATGATCACCCGGGCGCCGCGTTCCGCCAGAGGCAGCGCCTGCCGTAGGGGGATCGCGTCAGGGCGGACCGTCGCGACCAGGCGGAGGCATGTTTCCCGGACAGCCACGGCCGCACGTCAGGCAAAGTGCGCCATAGGCTTTACCATGTGCGCGGCCGCTGGCTCTTTCGGGACGCTGCGCACACCGGTATCCTCTGCCACCGCCGCATTCCAACCCGAACGATGGGAGTCGAGCCATGGCCTCAGCACTGCCTGAACCGCTGCCCGCCGACGTGATCGCCGCCGCACAGCGTGGCGAGAAGATCGAAGCCATCAAGATCCTGCGTGAACGCACCGGTGTCGGCCTTGCCGAAGCCAAGGACGCCGTCGAGGCGTTCGCCAGCGGCGAATCCTCGCTCGGAAACATGGTGAGTGCGTCGGGGGGATCGACGCGTGCGCTGCAGTTCGTCGTGGTCGGGATCGTGCTGCTGCTGATGGGCTACTTCTTCCTGCCGCTGGTGCGCTGAGTGGCCCGCCGTGGTCTGCGGCTCAGCGCGAGAACGACAACTCGACTGACGCCCAGCCGCCGCGGATCGCGTCGCTGAAGCTCAGCGTGCGCACACGTCGCGGGAACTGCGCCGTCACGGTCTGCCCCACGTCGCCGATGACCACACCGGCCTCCGGCGTGATGGTGAGCAGGCGGCCGAGTGGCACCGACAGGCCGAGGCTGGCTGCCGTGGACTGGCCACTCGCCACGAGGCGTGTGTCGCGGCCACTCACGATGGCCTGCGCGCGGCTCGACTCACGCAGGTAGCTGAGCGACGGCAGCACCGACAGGCGACCCCGCGGGATCGCCGCCGCGAGTGTCACGCCGGTGAAGTCCCCGATCGGAATGATCCGCGTCGCGACGTCGGGTCGTTGCATGTCGACAGGGCGCGAGTGGAAGCCGTTCAGCGAGACGAAGCCATCCCCGGCCTCACCGATGAAGCGCTGGACCCGCGCATCGATGGTCAGCGCGCCGCCGCCGGGGAAGAGGTTCCGGCCACCGAGGGAATCGGCGATGCTCCGTGTGAGCTCCACCGACGCACCGAGCGTCGTGAGGTCGGATTCCCGGCTGACGGCCACCCCGCCGCGCAGCGTGGTCCCGCGCCAGCTCACCATCTCGCGGCCGGCGGGCTTCGGTTCGTACTCCAGCCCTCCACGCAGCGAGAGCAGCGCACCACCACCGATCTCGCGCGAGAGCACGTACCGCGCGCCGATCCGTGCCGTCACGCCCAGGGCGCCCGCGTCGAGGTCGAGCGTGCTGGTGCCGACGGCGCCAAGCGCCAGCGCATCGACCGGATCCAGCGCGCCAGGGAGCGATGTGGTCTGCGCGAACACGCGGACGGTGTCGGCCGCGCGTAACGGCACGTCCAACCGGAGGCTCACCGGTGTCGCACCTGCGAACGACACCGCGGGCCGGCTGGCCGTGGTGGAAGTGTCACCCGTGTATGCCACCGGCGTGACGTCCAGTCGCACAGTGCCACGACGGAACCGGCCGACCCAGTTCACCGATGACGCCTCCTCGGCCGCGTGCACCACGCCCACGGTGTAGCGGCGCAACGTGGGGCGGAGGGTGAGTGTCTGGCGGAAGGCCGGCACCGGCGGCAGGAGCACGGATGGCTCGAGGTCCAGGTCGAGCGTGTCGGCGAGGACGGCCGCCAGGATGCTGTCTCGGACGCGCGTGCTCAGCGTGTCGGCGCGCGCCGGGCGCTGCGCCGGCAACACCGACGCGAACGCCAGCGCGGCGGAAATCGCCGCGCTGGCGTACCTGGCCGGCAGTCGCCCGGGCCAGCTCATCGCGGTTTCACGCGCATGGTCGGTGCGTCGGTCAGCGTCCGCGCCGTGACGGCGGCATCCCGGCCGGACGCCGCGGCCGCTGGCTGTCGCGGAACGCTGCCAGCTGCCGCGCCATCGCGTCCGCGGTGAGCGTGCCGGCGGCGACCTGTGCCTGCAGGGTGTGCGCCTCGGCGCGCAGCGCCTGCCGGTAGGTCGACATCGACCGCAGGTATTCCTGCTGCTCCGGGGGCATGGCGGCACGCCGCGCCCGGCGGTCGGCCCGGGCGGCGTCCCGCTGTGCCGGTGGCATCGCGCGCCGGGCGGCGCGTTGCGCCTGCAGCAGCTCACGGCGCTGGGCCGCCGCCTCACGACGGGCGATCGCCTGTTCGCGACGCGTGGCGGCGTTGTCGGCGGCGCCGGTCACCTGGGCGCCGGCGGGACACGCCAGTGTCAGCGCGCCCGCGAGCAACAAGAGCTTGATGCGCATGGGAACCACCCCTGAAAGCGGCTGGAGTCGCGTGGACCGGTGCCGATGCCCGGCACCGGTCCACGCGATGGCGAAGACTACGGACGGGCGGCTGCGCTGTCCCGCTTCACGTCGCGGTGCAGCTCGCGGCGGTCACGGCGGAGCTCACGTCGATCGCCGGCCAGCTCGCGCTTGTCGCCGCGGATCTCACGGGTGTCACGCCGGATCTCGGCGCGCTCCCGCCGGGTCACCTGCCCGTCGGCACGGGCATCCCGCACGTCGGCGCGCCGCTCCCGGCTGTCGCTGCGGATCTCCCGCCGGTCGCCGCGGATCTCGCGCCGGTCCTGGTGGATCTCGCGGACATCGCGGCGGATTTCCCGGCGGGGCGAGGCCTGGGCACCCGCCAGCGACGGCGCGGCGAGGAGGGCAAGGCTGGCAAGCATCAGTGTCGCGATACGCATGGTTCGGCTCCTGCGGCACGGGCCGCGTGGTCGTGATCAGTCTGGCCATCCCGGCCTCACCCTGCAGACGAGCGAGCCGGATGGATGTTAAGGCGGCCCCGGCGCGGTATCGTTGGGTGGCCCCATTTCACCGATCCCGGACCCCCGCCATGCCGCTCACCCGCCGCGACTTCATCACGCGCTCCGCCGCTGCCGCCGCCACCCTCTCGCTGACCGAGCAGCTGCACGCCATGCGCCTGGCCGAGCCGCTGCGGCCTGCCGCAGCCGGCGCCGCGCGCGTGGTCAGCTCCACCAACGGACTGCGCGGTGTGGCCCGCGCGTGGGAGCTGCTGCAGCGCGGCGACGACACCCTCGATGCGATCATCGCCGGCGTGAACATCCAGGAGCTGGACCCCGAGGACGATTCCGTCGGGCTGGGTGGGCTGCCGAACGAGGACGGCATCGTGCAGCTCGACGCCAGCTGCATGCACGGTCCCACCCGGCGCGCCGGGGCGGTGGGCTGCATCGAGGACATCGCCACGCCGTCGCTGCTCGCGAAGGCGATCATGGACTACACCGACCACATCATGCTGGTGGGTGACGACGCGAGGAAGTTCGCGCTCGAGATGGGCTTCACGCCGCAGAACCTGCTCACGCCGAAGAGCCGGCAGAACTGGCTCCGCTGGCGCGCCCGGCTGAACCCCGGCGACTTCCGCCTCGACTATGACGACGACGTCGCGATCCGCTTCACGCACGGCACGATCAACATGAACTGCGTCAACGCCGCCGGTGAGATGAGCAGCGTCACCACCACCAGCGGCATGGCGTACAAGGTGCCGGGCCGCGTCGGTGACAGCCCGATCATCGGCGCCGGACAGTACTGTGACCAGACGGTCGGTGCCGCCGGCTCCACCGGACGCGGCGAGGCCAACATCAAGGCCTGCGGCGGCTTCCTCACCGTGGAGTTCATGCGGCAGGGCATGTCACCGGAACAGGCCTGCCTAAAGACGCTCGAGCGCGTCGTTGCCATGACGGAGGCGCGCCAGCTCGGCGAACGCGGACGTCCGCGCTTCGACCTCAACATCTATGCGCTGGCGAAGGACGGGCGCCACGGCAGCGCCAGCCTGTACGAGGGCGGCACGTACGCCGTCGCCGACGAGAAGGGCGCTCGCGTCGAGAAGGCCGCCTACCTGTTCCGGCGCTCGGAATTCCCGTCCGGTCCGGTGCCGGTGCAGCGCGCCCGTGCGCGCTGACCTGTGCGCGATCCTGCCGCTCGCGCTGCTCGCGGCGTGCGGCAGGACCATGCAGCCGGCCGCGGCGCGTCCCGAGCCGCTGCCGGCGGGCATCGCACACGCCTGGATCACCACCCCGGACCGGCAGCACCTGCTGGAACGGCAGGCCGGAATCCCGATCGCGCGCGCAGGCGATGCCGGTGGCATCCCCATCGACGTGGACACCGCACAGCAGTTCCAGTCGATGGTCGGATTCGGTGCCGCCCTGACCGACGCCAGCGCGGAACTGCTGCAGCAGCGGCTGCCGTCCGCACGGCGTGATTCCCTGCTGCGCGCGCTGTTCGGGCGCGACCCGGGCGGTGCCGGCTTCGACATGCTGCGCGTCACCGTCGGCGCGTCGGACTTCTCCCGCACCTTCTTCACGTACGACGACGTGCCTGCCGACACCCGCGATGACGCGATGGCGCACTTCACCATCGACTCGGCACGCGCCAGCGTGCTCCCGCTGCTGCGCCGCGCCATCGCGATCAACCCGCGGCTCACCCTCATCGCAGCGCCGTGGAGTGCACCGGCGTGGATGAAGTCGTCCGGGTCGCTGGTCACCGGCACGCTGCGCGACGACGCCAGGCCGGCCTATGCCACGTACCTGCGCCGCGTGGTCGAGGCGTTCGCGGCCGAGGGCGCCCCGATCGCGTACCTCACGGTGCAGAACGAGCCGCACAACGAGCCGAAGGACTACCCCGGGATGCGCCTCGACGCCGCGCAGCGCGCCACGTTCATCGGCCAGCACCTCGGCCCGCTCTTCGCGCGGCACGGCCTGCGCACGCGGCTCCTGGACTGGGACCACAACTGGGATGAACCGGGCTCACCGCTGCAGGTGCTGGGTGACAGCGCCGCGCGACGTCACCTGGCCGGCGTCGCCTGGCACTGCTACGCCGGCGACGTGTCGGCGCAGTCACGCGTGCACGACGCCCATCCCGACACGGAGGTCTTCTTCACCGAGTGTGCCGGCGGTGACTGGGCCCCGGACTTCGGCGACAACCTGCGCTGGAACGTGAAGACCCTCATCATCGGCGCCACCCGGCACTGGGCCCGCGGCGTCACGCTCTGGAACCTGGCGCTGGACGAGCAGCATGGCCCGCACCGCGGCGGCTGCAACGACTGTCGCGGCGTGCTGACCGTCGACGCGCAGCGCGGGACCGTCTCCGCCAACGAGGAGTATTACGCCCTCGCCCACGCCAGCCGGTTCGTGCGACCCGGCGCCGTGCGCATCGCTTCGCCGGCCAGTGCGGGTGACCTGAGCACCGTGGCCTTCCGCAATGCCGATGACCACTCGCTGGTGCTGATCGCCGTGAACGATGGCACCACCGCCCGCCAGGCCCGGGTGCGCGCGGCGGGACAGCAGTTCACGGTGAGCATTCCGGCCGGCGCCGTGGCCACGGTGGTCTGGCGCTGACGGGCCGCACCCTCGTGCACCTCAGCAGCTGAACGGATACCCCAGCCGCTCCGACACGCTGCCATCACTGCCTGGTGTGTACCACTTCCCGTCCCGCTTCACCCACACGAAGCCACAGCCGAGGAGGTTGATGTCCGTGAACTCGGCGCCGGGAAACGGCGTGCCGTCGACAGCCGTGACCAGGTAGCGCAGGCCGTCCGGCGTGGTGCGCCGGAGGATCATCGCCCCGTCGGGGAAGACGTACACCGCGTCACCTGCGACGCCGCGCCCGACCTTCACGATCGCCCGGCGGCTCACGCGATAGGTGTGCGTGACGCCCTGCGGATCGCTGAACGCCAGGAACTGCACCGGCGCGTCGTTGATGTGGCGGTTGAGCTGCTGGCAGCGCCAGCCCCACTCGCGCTTCGTCACGATCTCCTCGGGCACGATGGGCTGCAGCCGACCGTCGTAGAGCCGGCAGGTGCCCCGGATCGTGTCCGCCGTGGCGTAGACACGGATGAACTTCGCCGGCCACCGGAGCTGCGACCACCGACTCATCGTCTCCACCGCGTGGAACGCGGGCAACACCACGCGCCGGCCATCGGTGCGGAACAGCTGCAGCTGCGCACCGTCGTCCGCGATCAGGAACTGGTCGGCGAGCTGGCCATCCACCACCTGGGCCAGGCCGCCCGCCCCGCGGAAGCCCGGCGCGAGCACCTCGCGCAGCGTGTGGCGCGAGACGAGTCCCATGCCTCCCTCCTCACGCGACGCCACCAGCATGAGGTGCGGTGGCAGCAGCGTCATCGCGTGCAGCGTCTGTGAGTACGAGCGGCGGTAGAGCCGCGGCGAGAGCGCGACGATCCGGCCACGGATCGCGAGCAGCAACCGGTACCCCTCACCCACCGAGTCCTCCTGGTAGGCCCGAAGCATGACGGTGTCGGCCGACCACCCCGATTCCTGCTCGAGACGACGGAAGGTTGCGCGGACCAGCGGGACGCCTCGCGCGCTCAGCACCGTGGCGCATCCCTGGCGCCACCCCACGTACCGCACCGCGCCACGGCCGAGGAAGAGCGGCGCCACGGACTGGTACGCCGTGCGATGTGCGCCACGCGCGCGGCGCATCACGAACACCATCGAGTCGGTGTCGGCGAACCGGGTCCGCACGTCGCGCACCCAGCGTGCCCCGGCGTCGTCCGTGTCGTTCCCCCGGGGATCGACGCCACCCCGATAGGGCTCGGCTACCGACGCCGCCGGGTCAGGGACGCACCGCTGGGCCTGCGCGGGCGCAACCGCCAGCGCCAGCAGCACGCCTGCGCAGAGCCCACGCCGCACAGCAGGACTACTTCGCCGTCACGACGTAGATGGCACCCGCGCCATGGTCCATGCCCCAGCGCGCCGAGGCCGAGATCGGGTCGTAGAAACGCGCGGATTGCACGGTGGACGGGAGGATGCGCCGCAGCTCCTCGACCCCGCCGATCCGCTGGTTGTCGAGGTACACCTGCAGCACGGCCGTATTCGCCGCGCCGCCGGACGCGCTGCGCACCGTCAGCCAGTTGCTGCGCAGCGCCTGCACCACGTCGTAGAGGTTCGTGTACTGCGTGCCGATGATGACGTCGCGCGTGATGAGCTGCTGGTCCTGCCGCGGGCGCCGCGCCGCCGGCGCAGGCGCCGGTGCACCCGCGGCGGCCGGCGCACCACCACCGGACGAGCAGGCACCCAGCAGGGCGAGAGTGGCCAGGGGCACACAGAGTCGGCGTACGGATGTCACGGGATGCTCCAGGACGTGAATGGAACTGACGGGCGGGATGACGCGCGCACGATGCACGTCGTCCCGCCCGGCGTGGACCGGCCACGGTGGCCGGGGTGCGTCAGCTACGCAAGCTACGGCTTGGCGGTCACGACGTAGATCACGCCTGCGCCGTGATCCATGCCCCAGCGCGCCGACGCCGCGATAGGGTCGAAGTAACGCACCGAGGCGACGTTGACCGGCGCGAGTGACCTGAGCTCGTCAGGGCCACCCACCCGCTGCATGTCGAGGTAGACCTGCACCACCGACGACTTCTGGAAGCTGTCCGATGGTCGCGTGCGGATCCACGTGCTGCGCAACGCAAGCACCACGTCGTACATGTTGGTGTAGTTGCTGCTGCGGATCACGTCCTTGGTGATCAACTGCTGGTCGATCAGCGGCGTGGCACGCGGCCGCACCGGGCCCGCGCATCCGGCGCCGGCGAGCGCGAGGGCAACGACGACACGACCGAACGCGCGCGGGACAACAGGCATGGGATGGCTCCGATGGCGGGGTGCCAGGACCGATCGGGTGCCGGCATGCACGGCCGGCCCCTCGACCAGAAACCTGCCGTGGCGGCGCGCGCCGCACCAGCCGTGCGCGCTACCGCTTGGCGGTCGTCACCAGGATCGCCCCGGCGCCGTGGTCCATGCCCCAGCGCGCGGACGCCTGGATCGGATCCATGTAGCGGATCGACTCGACGTTGGCAGCCATCATCGTGCGCAACTCCTCCACCCCGCTCAGTCGCTGGCTGTCGAGGTAGACCTGCACCGTGGACGACTTGCCATTGATGCTCTCCGCAGCCCTCGCGCGAAGCCAGTTTCCGCGAAGTGTCGCGATGACGTCGTAAAGATTGGTGTATTGTGTCGCGCGGATCTCCTCGCGACTCAGAGTCGAACGATCGCGATTGCGCGCCGGTGCCGGCGCCGTGCCGACCATCGTGCCCGTCGCGCCCGACCCGCCGGCCGGCGCCGACGGCGCACCGCTCACCTGCGGTGCCGGCGCGGGCGAACCCGGCATGGGCGACGGGGCTGGATCGGGCTTGGTTGAGCCGCACGCGGCGAGGGTGGCGAGCAGCAGCGGGCTGATGTGGCGCAGCACGGTCGGCATGGGAGACTGGATCCGGATCGGGTCTGAGTGGAAAAGTGCCGGGAGGCCTGCAGGGTCGCGCCGGCGCCACGAGGGCAGTGTCACCGCTGGATACACCACGTGTTACACACCCGTTGGGTTTCCCGGACGGTCATCGGCGTTCCATCCGCAGCGCCGCCAGCAGCCGCTGGCCGGGCCGACCGGAGACCGGCTGCCCCAGCCGCTGCTGCTCCCGCCGCACCGCCTCGCGCACCGCGGGCGTCAGCAGGCCACCCGGATTCTGCAGGTCGTGCCCGCGTGCGGTGAGCAACCCCTGGAGCTCCCGGCGATCGGCACGGGACAACCCGGGATCGTCCGTCGGCCACGGCGTCACGATCGCCCCGCCGCCCCGCAGCCGGTCCGCCAGGTGGACAATCGCCAGCGTGTAGCTCTCGGCCGCGTTGTAGCGGTAGACCGCCTCGAAGTTCGTCGTCACGAGGAACGCCGGGCCGCGCGCACCCGCCGGGAGGAACAGCCCGGCAGGCGGAGCGGGCACGGCGAAGGCGCCCTCGATCGGCGTGCCGTCCACGCGGCGGACGCCGCGCGCCGACCAGCTCGCGAGCGTGCGACGCACGCGGCGCCCCTCGCCCGCCACCGGGAACGGGGTGCCATCGGCCTGCGCCGGCAGCGTCACCTCCACGCCCCACGGCATTCCGGTCGACCAGCCGGCGCGTTGCAGGTAGTTCGCGGTCGAGGCCAGTGCATCGCCGGTGTTCGTCATCAGGTCGCGGCGTCCATCGCCGTCGAAGTCCACCGCACGGCCCCAGAAGATGCCCGGCATGAACTGCGTCTGGCCGAATGCCCCCGCCCACGAGCCGCGGAACGCCTCCGGCGCGATGTGTCCCGCCTGCACGATGCGCAGCGCCGACAGCAGTTCGCCGCGGAAGTACGACTGCCGCCGCCCCATGCACCCCAGCGTGGCCAGGGACCGCAGCACACTGAAGGTGCCTGTGCCGCGGCCGAAGTTGCTCTCGATGCCCCACACGGCCGCCACCGTCGCCGCGTCCACGCCGTAGCGCCGCTCCACCGCCGCGAAGGTCTCGTGGTGCTCGCGCAGCAGGCGCAGGCCGTCGTCCACCCGCTCCTGGTCGGCCATCACCGCCACGTAGTCCCAGATCGGCAGCCGGAACTCCGGCTGCGCGTTCAGCTGCGTGAGCACCGCCGTATCCGGCCGCATGCCCGACAGCAGCGCCCAGGTGGCGGGTGTGATCGATCGGGCCGGCCGCGACGCCCGGAGCGTCGCGAGACAGCGCTGGAACGGGTCGGGCGGCTGGTCCGGCAGGGCAGGCGTCGGGCCGGATGCGAGTGCGATGGCGACCAGGAAACTCAGCGATGGCGGCATGGCCCAGAATAGCCGACCGGATCGCAGCACACCTCCCCGTCGACGCGTACTGGCACTGCACACGCGCAGCCACCACCGTTCGGCGCCGACGCTCCGGCACGCTGCCCACCCACCCGACTCCCCACCCCGCCATGACGCGTCACCCGTCGCGCTCCGCGGCCCATCAGCTCCTCGTCGCCGCCCTCGGCGCCGGTGTGCTCGTGGCCCAGCAGCCTGCCGCCCGGGGCCCCGCCGCCCCGCCCGCGGGCCCCAGCCCCGCCGACCTCCTCAAGCGCATCGACTGGCGCTCGGTGGGTCCGGCGAACAATGCCGGACGCATCTCGGTCGTCACCGGTGTGCCTGGCGACCCGCTCACCTATTACGTGGCCGGCGCCAACGGCGCGATCATCAAGACCACCAACGGCGGCACCACCTTCCGCCCGGTCTTCGACGAGCAGGCCGCCGGCAGCATCGGCGCCATCGCCGTCGCGCCGAGCAACCCGAACATCGTCTACGTCGGCACCGGCGAGGGCAACCCGCGCAACAATGCCTCGGTCGGTGACGGGATGTACAAGTCGATCGACGGCGGCGAGCACTGGGTGAAGATCGGGCTCGAGAAGTCCGACAAGATCGCGCGCCTCCTCATCGATTCCCGCAACCCCGACATCGTCTACGCCTGCGTGCTCGGCCGCGAGTGGGGGCCAAGCGAGGAGCGTGGCGTCTACCGCACCGGTGACGGCGGCACCACCTGGAAGCGGGTGCTCTACCTCGACCCGCAGACGTCGTGCTCGGACATCAGCGCTGATTCCGACAACAGCAACGTGATCTACGCCGGCATGTACACCTACCGGCGCTGGGCCTGGCACCTCGAGTCGGGCAGCGGCAACACGTCGGTCTGGAAGTCGGTGAACGGCGGCACGACCTGGGAGCGCCTTTCGGGCCCGGACATCCTCCGCGGCCTGCCACGCAAGGCGATGGACCGCATCGGCGTGGCGGTGGCGCCGAGTGACCCCAGCATCGTCTACGTGATCAGCGAGACGAAGGACGAGGGGGAGCTCTGGCGCAGTGACGACGCCGGCCGCTCGTGGCGCACGGTGAACCGCGACCCGAACATCAACTTCCGCCCGTTCTACTACGCCGACATCCGCGTCGACCCGAAGAACCCGAACCGGGTCTTCGCCCTCGCCGGCGGCCTGTACTTCAGCGACGACGGCGGCCGCAACTTCACCACCATCGCCCGCGACGTGCACGGCGACCACCAGGCGATGTGGATCGACCCGGTGGACCCGCGCTACATCCTCGAGGGCAGCGATGGTGGCTGGCAGGTGAGCCGCGACGGCGGGAAGACCTGGGACGTGGTGAACACCTTCGCCTTCACCCAGTTCTACCACATCAACTACGACATGCAGGTGCCCTACCAGGTCTGCGGCGGCCTGCAGGACAACGGCAACTGGTGCGGCGCCAGCAACTCTCTCAGCGGCCAGGGCATCCGCCAGGCCGACTGGCGCAACGTCTCGGGCGGTGACGGCTTCTTCACCGTGCCCGTGCTCGACAAGCCGTGGCTGGTGTACAGCAACTCGCAGGGCGGCATGCTGAACATCACCGACACCCGCAGCGGCGTGCAGAAGACGATCTACCCGTACCCCAACCGCGTCGGCTCGGTGGGTGACGCGATGATCGGGCACAAGTACCGCTTCAACTGGAACGCCCCGATCGCGCTCTCGCCGCAGGACCCGGGCACGGTGTACTTCGGCGGCAACGTGGTCTTCCGCTCGCGGGACAACGGCCTGAGCTGGGACGTCATCTCGCCCGACCTCACCACCAACGACCCGAAGAAGCAGCAGTCCTCGGGCGGTGAGATCGTGGTGGACAACACCGCGGCCGAGTTCCACTCGTCGCTGCTGAGCATCGCCCCGTCCACGCTGGATGCGAACGTGATCTGGACGGCGTCGGACGACGGGCTCGTGCACGTCACGCGTGACGGTGGCCGGACCTGGACGAAGACGTTCGAGAACGTGCCCGGCCTCAAGCCGAACGCCTGGCTCGCCACCATCGAGGCCTCGCACTTCGATGCCGGCACGGCCTACGTCACCGCCGACCACCACCAGGACGACGACTACGCGCCGTACGTCTACATGACCACCGATTTCGGGAAGACGTGGCGCAGCATCCGCGGCGACCTCCCCGATCGGGCCTGGTGGACGCACGTGATCCGCGAGGACCCGAAGAACCGGAACCTGCTGTACGTCGGCACCGAGGCCGGCGTCTGGTTCTCGTGGAACCGCGGCGTGAACTGGGTCTCGATGCGCGGCGAGCTCCCGGTGACCCCGGTGCGCGACATGCAGGTGCACCCGCGCGACAACGACCTGCTGCTCGCCACGCACGGCCGCGGCCTCTACATCCTCGACGACCTCGCACCGGTCCAGAAGCTGGCCGAGGTGATGCAGAACGAGGCGGAGCTGTTCGAGATCCGTCCGTCGATCCGCTGGACGATGTGGAACCGGGACGGGAACCTGGGGCAGCGCTCGTACGCGGGGCGCAACCCGCCGAACGGCGCGATGATCTCGTACTACCTGAAGTCGCAGCCGGCGGGCGAGGTGAACATCGAGGTGGCGAATGCCGCCGGCACGGTGGTCCGCCGCTTCCGCCGCGTCCCCGATGACGCCGGCGTGAGCCGCGTGACCTGGGACCTGCGCTACGATGCGCCCCCCGGAGGCGGGCTCGGTGGCCGTGGCAACCGCGGTGCCGCGGCGCCCGCCACACCGCCGGACACCTCCCTCGCCGGATTGCGCGAGCGCCGGCGTGCTGCCGAAGCCGAGCGCGGCGGCGTGGGCGAGGAGGAGAACTTCTTCGGTCCCTCGTCAGCCATGGTGCTGCCCGGCACGTACCAGGTGACGCTCATCGTCGGCGGCAGGCGCTACACCCGGCCGGTCACGGTGAAGGCCGACCCGCGCATCGAGATGACGCCCGCGCAGCTCGCGCAGCAGCACGACGCGGCGAAGGCGATCGAGGCCACGCAGGCGCGCGTGACCCGCGTGATCGGCGGCGTCGACGACCTGCTCCGGCAGCTCACTGCCGTCCAGGGCACGCTGCGTGGCGCTCGCAGCGACGCCACGGCGCCGGCGCTCACGGAGATCGACGGCACCATCCGTGACCTGCGACACTTCCGCGACTCGGTGCTGGCGCGCCCGCTGGCCGGCCTCGGCTACCGCCAGTACCCGCGCCTCCGCGAGGAGGTGCAGAGCATCAGCGGCATGATCTCACGCCCGCAGTGGCCCGTCACGGCGGGTGAGCAGCTGCGCTCGGGTGAGCTGGTGGTGGAGACGGATGACGTCCAGCGACGCCTCGATGCGATCGTCCGCGACCGCGTCGGGAAGATCAACGACATGTTGAAGGGCACCCAGCACGTGATCACACCGAACGCACCACGGGTGCTGCAGTAGCAGCACCCGTGGCACGACACAGCGCCCCCCGGAGCCATCGGTTTCGGGGGGCGCTGTGGTGTCAGGCCCCGCAGGCACGCAGCCGATAGCTTTCGCGTGCCGGAGAGGCCCGCACACCGCCAGGCCGGGGTGGCCGCGACTCAACCCTCCGGGACCACGACACGTTGACTCGCCATGCCTCACGTCCTGATCCGGATCCTTGCCGCCGCCTTGCTGGCCGCCCCGGCCGCCACCGCCGCAGCGCAGGGGCCGGCGGGCACCGGCACACGCCCCCCCGACTCCCCGCCTGAACTCCGGGCCGCGCGGGCCGGTGAACGCATGCGGATCGACGGCCTGCTCGACGAGGCCGCGTGGGCCGGCGCCCCCGTCGCGGCTGGATTCATCCAGTCGGAGCCGCTCAGCGGCCGGCCGGCGAGCCAGGCCACCGAGGTGCGCGTGCTCTACGACCGCGACTACCTCTACATCGGCGCCTTCATGCACGACAGCCAGCCCTCCATGGCCGTCGTCAACGACATCCGGAAGGACTTCACCGAGGAGGACCAGGACGACTTCGAGGTGATGCTCGACACCTTCGGCGACCGCCGCAACGGCTACGTCTTCTCCACCAACATCGAAGGCGCCCGGCACGACCGGCAGGTCGCGCTCGAGGGCCGCGAGGTGAACAAGAGCTGGGACGCGGTCTGGCTGGTGAAGACGCAGCGGCGTGCTGACGGCTGGACTGTCGAGATGCGCATCCCGTTCCGCGCCTTGCGCTTCAGCCGCAGCGCCGGCTCGGCCTGGGGCATCAACTTCTCACGCCACATCCGACGGGTGAACGAGGTGTCGTTCTGGGCACCGGTGCCACGGGCGTTCGGGCTGAACCGCGTGTCACTCGCCGGCAGCCTGGTGGGCCTCGAGACCGGCAGCGCCGGTCGCGACCTGCGCGTGAAGCCCTACATCTCCGAGAACGCCGTCCGCGCGCTTGGCACCACCGCGGCGCCCGCACCGTCGATGAGCAACTCGATCGAGGTCGGCGCCGATGTGAAAGCCGCGCTCACGCCGGGCCTCACGATGGACCTGACGGTGAACCCCGACTTCGGGCAGGTCGAGGCCGACGAGCAGCAGGTGAACCTGACGCAGTTCTCGCAGTTCTTCCCTGAGAAGCGCGACTTCTTCCTCGAGAACTCCGGCGTCTTCTACGTCGGCGATGCCGCGCGCAAGAGTGGCGGCACCACCATCGTCACCCCCGATGAGGACAACCTCCTCTTCTTCTCGCGCCGAATCGGCCTCACCGCCGGCGGCGCGCCGATCCCGATCCTCGGCGGCATGCGCGTGACCGGAAAGCTTGCCGAGCGGACACGTATCGGCATCCTGAGCGTCCAGGACCGCGCCATGGGCACCGATCCTGCCTCGAACGCCAGCGTGATCCGCCTCCGCCAGAACCTCGGTCGCGCCGGCAACGACCTCGGCGTCTTCGTGCTCCAGAACGTGCACACGTCGGGACCGTCGTACACCAACCGCGTGATCGGCGTGGACAAGAACCTGCGCCTCTTCGGGAACCTCGACTGGAACTCGTACGCCGCCCGCACCTCCACGCCCGGCAAGACCAGCGGCGACTATGCGTGGCGCTCGACGGTGAACTGGGAGGGCGTGTTCTTCCATTTCAAGAGCGGACTGATGGAGCTCGGCCCGGGCTTCCAGAACGACCTCGGGTACTACCGTCGCGTCGGCATGCGGAAGTACATCCTCGAGACCGGACTCCGCCCACGCAGCGCCGGGCTGCGCGCCCACGGCATCCGTGAGCTGCACCCGCACATCGGCTGGGCGTACCAGGAGGACATGGGGGGCTTCGAGCTGGCCAAGTCGCTCCACAGCGGCATGTCGGTCTTCTTCAACAACGGCGCGATCTTCGAGTACTCCGCCAACCCCATCTACAACCGCCTCACCGCGCCGTTCCGGCCCAATGCGAAGATGGCCTCGCCGATTCCCGTCGGCGGCTACGACTGGAACGAGCACTGGCTGCTCTACACCAGTGACCTGAGCCGCCGTTTCTCGCTCGACACCAAGTACGTGTGGGGCGGGTTGTACGACGGTACACAGCAGACCGTGTCGGCGGCGGTGCAGTACCGCCCCAGCTATCGCTTCAAGGCCAAGGTCGGCGTGCAGCGCACCGCCGCGACCCTGAACACGCCGAACCTGCGCTTCGTGAACACACTCGGCACGTTCCGCACGAGCTACAGCTTCAACACCAACATGTTCGTGGACGCGCTGTCGCAGTACGACGCGGTGAGCAAGCAGTTCAACGCGAACATCCGCTTCAACCTGATCCACCACCCGCTGAGCGACCTGTTCATCGTCTACAACGACCAGCGGATCCTCACGCCCGACGCGCCGGTGGCGGGGCGCGGGATCATCGTGAAGTTCACGCAGATGATGTCGTTCTGACGGTCGTGCGGCTCCGCGTCTGCCGGCGCCGGAGCCGCACGCTCACTCCAGTGCGAGCACGCGCCGCAACGCACAGCGGAAGCACGGCAGCACGTCGTCCCCGGTGAGGTCGCCGTCCTCCGGCACGTGGACGATGTCACCGTCCGGCCGAAACAGGTGCGCCGAGCGTTGCCGGGGGTCGATCACCCACACGACCCGGACACCTGCACCGAGCCAGCGGCTCACCTTCCGCAGCAGGTCCGCCCACCGGTCCCCTGGCGATCGGACCTCCACGGCGAGGTCCGGCGCCATCCGCGCGAATCCCGTCTCAGGAATTCCCAACACCCGATCCCGCACGATGAACGCGACGTCAGGAGCGAGCACCGTGTCAGGGTTCGACTCGATGTGAAAACCACCGTCCGCGAGCACCGCTCCTGCCCGCGTCTCGATGACGTGCTGCATCAGGAGGAATGCAATCCGCGCGGCATAACGCCCGTGCATCGCACTCGGTGGCTCGCGCACCACCATCCGCCCCTTGATCAGCTCAGCCTCCGCATCGGGTGGCTGGTACAACAACAACTCCTCGGCCGTCATCAACGGCACCGGCGACATCACGCACCTCCGCAGCCTCTCGGTGGCTCACACATGCTTCCGCACACGCTACCACCGACGCCACGTCAGTGCGTCACCATTTTCACGCACACCGCATCACATCACGCCGGCGGCGTCACCCGCGTCAGCCACCCGAACGTGTCCGGCGCACGCCCGTTGGCGATATCCAGGAACGCGGCCTGCATCCGCTTCGTCACCGGACCCACCGTGCCCGACCCGACCTTGATGCGATCCACGCTCCGCACCGGCGTCAGTTCCGCCGCCGTACCCGTGAAGAACACCTCGTCGGCCGTGTACAGCATCTCGCGTGGGATGATCTGCTCGCGAACCTCCAGCCCGTCCCGCTTCGCGATCCGGATGATGCTGTCGCGCGTGATCCCACCCAGCAGCGAGCCGTCCAGCGGCGTCGTCACCAGCGCGCCGTCCTGCACCAGGAACACGTTCTGCCCCGACCCCTCGCTCACCGTCCCCGACGGACTGAGCGCGATCGCCTCGGCAAACCCGTTCGCCAGCGCCTCCATCTTGATCAGCTGGCCGCCCAGGTAGTTGCCGGCCACCTTCGCCAGCGACGGGATCGTGTTCGGTGCGAAGCGGTGCCAGCTCGACACACAGGCATCCACGCCATGCTCCAGCGCCTCGTCACCCAGGTAGGCCCCCCACGGCCAGCACGGCAGGTACACATGGATCGGGCTCGCGAACGGCACCATCCCTGCCGCGCCATAGCCACGCACCACCATCGGGCGCAGGTAGCACGCCTCCATCCCGTTCTTCGCCACCAGCGCGCAGCACGCCGCCACCAGCTCGTCGAGCGTGTAGTCCAGCTCCATGCGGTAGATCTTCACCGAGTTGATCAGCCGCGTGAGGTGCTCGCGCAGGCGGAAGATCGCCGGCCCGGTCGGCGTGGCGTAGCAGCGGATCCCCTCGAACGCGGACGACCCGAACTGCATCGAGTGGCTCAGCACGTGCACGTTGGCGTCGGCCCACGGGATGAAGTCCCCGTCGCGCCAGATCCACTCGGTTGCGGCAATCTGACTCATGTCGTGCGTGTCCCAGGTTGTGTGAAGGGGTGCATCCGCTGCACTAGAGCAGGGTGTTGACGGCGCCGCCGTCCACCAGGATCGCCTGCCCGGTGATGAAGCCCGCACGATCCGAGGCCAGGAACGCGATCGTGGCCGCCAGTTCCTCGGGCCGGCCCAGCCGCCCCACCGGCGTCTGCGCCACCCAGCCGGCATACACAGCGTCGCGGGTCGCGCCGGTCCGCGCCGTGGTCGCGGCGGCCAGCGACTCCAGCCGCTCGGTGGCGGTGAAGCCCGGCAGCACGGTGTTCACCGTCACACCGTCGGCCGCCACCTCGGTGGCGAGCGTGCGCAGGTAACCCGTGACCGCCGCCCGCAGGCTGTTGCTCAGCACCAGTGACGGCACCGGCTCCTTCACCGCCTTCGAGGTGATGCTGATCACGCGACCCCACTGCCGCTCGCGCATCCCCGGCACGAAGGCGCGCGTGAGCTCCACGCAACTGCGCAGCAGCAACTCGCTCGCCTTCGTCCACGCCGCCCAGTCGTGCCCCATCGAGGGTCCCGTCGGCGGCCCCCCGGTGTTGGCGACGAGGATGTCCACGCGACCGTACCGCGCCATCACACCCGTCACCACCGCCGAGATCCCCTCCGCCGTGGAGAGGTCCGCGGCGAGCGCCAGCACCGGCGCACCCAGCGTCTCCAGCCGGCCGGCGGCCGCACCGATCGCGGCGGCGTCACGCGAGCAGATCGCCAGTGCACACCCGGCCCGCGCAAGCTCCTCGGCCGTCGCGTACGCGATGCCCTTCGACGCCCCGCAGACGAGGGCGACCCTTCCGCCGATGCCCAGGTCCATCGCTACTTCGCCCCGCCGCGGATGTAGGCATCGCTCCCGTCCAGCCAGTCCTGCCGGGGCGGGTTGAAGATGTCCACGTCCAGCGTGTCCTCCAGTGCCTCCGCGCGGTGCCGCACCATGCCCGGGATCACCAGCACCTCACCCGCCTTGACGTCGGTGTAGATGTCGCCCGGTGCATCGGCGTGCGCCCCGATCCAGAAGCGCAGCGCGCCCGACCGGATGTACGTGAACTGCTCGTTGACGTGGTCGTGCGCCGGCACGATGGCGCCCTTCGACAGGAAGACCTGCGCGAGCATCATCTTCTCGGACGTGATGAGCTTGCGGCTGATCAGCGGGTTCAGCGGCTCGAGACGGACCTCGTCCCAGGCAAGGTGGCGGACGTCGGACATGGTTCGCAGGGTGAGGGACGCGGGGCAACGACAGCCGGCTCCGCCAATCTACGGCTCCCCGGA
This sequence comes from Gemmatimonadaceae bacterium, assembly GCA_020851035.1. Taxonomy (NCBI): domain Bacteria; kingdom Pseudomonadati; phylum Gemmatimonadota; class Gemmatimonadia; order Gemmatimonadales; family Gemmatimonadaceae; species Gemmatimonadaceae bacterium. The sequence goes on from JADZDM010000028.1 coordinate 57,650, forward strand.
CCCGCCTGCTGGCGCGGTGCAGAGCGGCGCCATCCGTGAGCCGTCGCTCTGGCGCCAGCGGCGGCCATTAGAATTGCCGCATGTCGCCCGACACCCATTCCCGCTACACCATCAGCTGCGACTCCCGGCGTCACCGGGTCGCGCTCCGGGAATCCCGGTACTGGACGCGGACGAAGTGCCCGGTCTGCATGCAGGTCGTGGACACCACGCGCCTCAGGCGGGTGATGAAGTGGCTCGGTGGCCACGCGCCCCGCTCGGTGCTGCACCTGGGGAGCCGCCTGCGGCTGGTGCCGATCGATGCCATCGCGCTGGGCTGGGCCGCGCTGATCGTGCTGCTGGCCATCACCCTCCATACAGTGGCGGATGCGTGGTGGCCGGCCACGATCCTGCTCTTCCTCGGCCGCTGGCCGTGGCTGCTCCCCGCACTGCCGCTGTTCGTGCTCACACTCGCACTCCGGCACCGGCGCAGCGCGCTGGTCACGCTCGGCGCCACCGTGGTCGGGCTCTTCGGCGTCATGCAGCTCTCGCTCGGCTCCGGACGGCTCAGCGCACCGACGTACGCCGAGTCGCGCGTGCGCGTGATCTCGTTCAACATCGCCGGCGACGCCCCCGCGCCACTGCAACTCGTCGAGCTGATCAACGAGTGGGAGCCAGACGTGCTGGCCGTGCAGGAGTGCGGCGTCAACTCACGCGAGCAACTCGGCAACATCCCGGGCTACCACAGCGACCTCGGGGTCACCTGCCTCCTCACGAAGTTCGAGATCATCGCGGTCGATTCGCTGCGCCGCGAGGCGTTCGCGAATGCCAGCGGTGCCGCGTGGGTGAAGCGCTATCGGCTGAAGGGCCGCGTGGGCGAGTTCGACTTCACCAACGTGCACCTCGACACGCCGCGCAAGGCATTCGACGTGCTCATCGAGGGCGATTCGAACGCCACCGGGGCAATCGGCGACAAGACCGCCGTGCGCGAGGTGGAATCACGGCTGGCACGGCGCTGGGTGGACCTCGGCCGCGGGCCGCGCCTCGTGGCCGGCGACTTCAACATGCCCGTCGAGAGCGCGATCTTCCGCCAGCACTGGGGGTCGCTCCAGGACGGCTGGGAGGAGGCCGGCCTCGGCTTCGGCTACACGCGCCTGGCCGGCTGGATCAGGCTGCGTATCGATCACATCCTCGCCGACGAGCACTGGAGCGTGCAGACCGCGCGGATGCTGCCTGACTACGGCTCCGATCACCTGCCGGTCATGGTCGAGGTGGATCTCAAGCCGAAGGAGTGAGCGCGGCTTACCGCAGGGGCCAGCGACTGCCGTCGATCCGATGCTTCACGCCACCGCGCCGGAGCTCGATCTGCGGGTACAGCACATCTCCCTCCAATGCCAGCGCAGCCACGCCAGCCGTGCGCGACGCCACGCTGCCAGGTGCGCCGCGCGCGACCTGCGGGGTGACCAGCTCCGGCAGGCCGTACTCCTCGTACGCCTCGAGCTCCACGTTCCATCCCAGGTCGCGCAACGCCGCCACGGTGACGGCGGAGGTGGGCTGCACGGCCGACGGGGTCAGTGAGGGCGCCATCAGCTCACCGCCGAACGCGTCACCGCGCCAGTGTCCGAGCACGCGTACCTCGAGCGGCACGCGGCGTCCGCTGAAGAATCCGCTGCGGCCCAGCCGGCCGAAGGCCGAAAGTGCCGCGGGGCCCACGAAGATCGGATCGGGTGAGGTGTTGTCGCCGGACACCAGCCCGGCGAGCGTCCCACGCCCCCACAGTGACCCGATGCCCAGCACATGACCCACCTCGTGCTGGAGCAGGTCGTCCAGCTTGCGGTCGCTGAGCTGCGAGACGGTGAAGATGTTGAGCGTGAGCGTACCCAGCAGCGGCAGGCCGCCCGCGCGCATCACGCACGGGCCGCCCAGCCCGGCGATGCGGGAGGGCAGCGTATCCACCCGCACCAGCACGCGCAGGCCGGAGACGAACTGGCTCACCGGGACGACGTTGCGGCACTCCCCGGTCGCCAGGCTGACGAACTCGCCGGGAGGGGACGACCGGATCACGCGCCGCCACCGCTGGGCCACCCGCTCCATGCTGAGCAGCACGCGCAACGGCACCGGGTTCTGCCCGTCACCATCCACGATCTCGAGCGGAAACTCCGACGGGCCCTGCACCGTGACGGTGTCACTGGCGGAGAGCGTGTCGTACCGCGCGTGCACCACCACGCGCCCCAGCGCCGCACCGATCAGGTGGCCGTTGCGGACCAGCATCGCGCCGGCCGGCTCGACGCGCACGAGCGAGCCAAGTGACGACACCGCCCGACCGGCGGTGTCGAGCGCCGCGATCACCAGCGGCAGGCTGTCACCGAGGCCCACCACCCGCGACTCGATCCCGACCTGCAGCGACCGCAATACGGAGAGCCGCACGGTGATGGTCCGGCGCGTGGTGTCCCGCCCGATCACGGCCAGCAGCTCCGCCGTGCCCGGCGTGTGCAGCATCACCCGCGCACGGCCCACGGCCACGGGCTGAATCGTCACGACGGAGGGATTCGTCACCTGGAAGTTGGGTGCGACTTCCGGCAACGGCTGGCCGGAAGCAGTCTCCACCATCGAGACCAGCTCCACCGCATCGACGATGTGTGCGGTGTCCGGCGCGACCAGGCGGACCCGCATCGGGCGCGGCACGACGCGCATCACCTTCGTGCCGATCGCACCGCCCGCCAGCACGTCCAGCCTCACGATTCCGACATTGCGCGCCCGCAGGACGCCGCGCGCCCCCACCGATCCGATGCTCGAGTCGGACGAGGACCAGAGGATCGTCGGGGCGGTGATCACCGTTCCCATGGCGTTGACCGCACGCAGCGACGCCACCAGGGAGTCGCCGACCAGGATCGAATCGGTCGGGACCTCGACTTCGACGCGCGCCACCGTCGTCAGGTCGGGCTGCGGCGGCGCGTCGGTGGACCCCGGGCCGCAGGCGAATGCGCCAAGCGCCAGCGCCGCGGGCAGCAGGTGCCGGCGCCACACTCGGTACGCGCTTTCAGAGGGAGACGGCACGCGGGTAAGTTAGAGGGATACGCACACTTGCACTAACCGAGCTGAACCGAGCCGATGTCCGAGACGCCGCACCTGCCAGAGACCCCGTCGTACGATCCCGCCGCCGTCGAGTCTGCCTGGCAGCAGCGCTGGGCCGACCGGGGAACGAACTCCCCCGACCTCGTCACCGGCCAGGATCCGTACTACCAGCTGATGATGTTCCCCTACCCGTCGGCGGAGGGGCTCCACATCGGCAACCTCTTCGCCTTCACAGGCGCGGACATCCACGGACGGTTCCAGCGCCTGCAGGGACGGACCGTCTTCGAACCCATCGGCTTCGACAGCTTCGGGATCCACTCCGAGAACTTCGCGATCAAGGTCGGAGCACACCCTGCTCGGCTGACGCCCCGAAACGTCGAAAACTTCCGCCGCCAGCTCCATCGCGCCGGCCTGATGGTTGACTGGAGCAAGGAAGTCGTCACCAGCGACCCGTCGTACTACAAGTGGACGCAGTGGCTCTTCCTCCAGCTCTACAAGCAGGGGCTGGCCTACAAGAAGGCCGCCGCCGTGAACTGGTGCCCGAGCTGCAAGACGGTGCTCGCCAATGAGCAGGTGAAAGACGGCCACTGCGAGCGCTGCGACTCGCTGGTCGAGCAGCGGCTGCTCGAGCAGTGGTTCTTCCGCACCTCGCAGTACGCCCCCCGGCTGCTGTACAACATCGCGACGCTCGACTGGAGTGAGACCACCCGGCAGGCCCAGCGGAACTGGATCGGCCGCAGCGAGGGTGCGCACGTCACCTTCCGCGTGGCGAACGCCCACGACGTCACCGTCTTCACCACCCGCCCCGACACCATCTTCGGTGCGACCTGGGTGGTGCTCGCCCCCGAGCACCCGCTCGTCCACCAGATCACGACGCCCGGCCAGCGCGCCACCGTCGACGCCTACCTGGAGCGCACCAAGACCCAGGACGTCGTCTCGCGGAAGGTCAGCAAGGAGAAGACCGGCGTCGACACCGGTGCCGTCGCCATCAACCCGGCCACCGGCCAGCCGATCCCGGTCTGGATCGCCGACTACGTGCTGATGGAGTACGGCACCGGCGCCGTCATGGGAGTGCCCGGTCACGACGAGCGCGACTTCGAGTTCGCGCAGATGTTCGCGCTGCCGATCATCCGCGTCGTCGCCGGCGCCGATGACGATGCGAATGCCCCGCTGGCCGAGGCGTACCTGTCGAAGTCCGACGCCGACCTGCTCGTGAACTCGGGCCACTTCTCCGGCATGCCGGTGCCGCAGGCCAAGAAGGCCGTCGTCGCCTGGCTGCAGGAGCGCGGCAGTGCACAGCCGGTGGTGAACTACCGGCTGAACGACTGGTGCATCTCGCGGCAGCGCTACTGGGGCCCGCCGATCCCGATCATCTACTGCGACGGCTGCGGCCCGGTGCCGGTCCCCGAGGACCAGCTCCCCGTCGAGCTCCCGCTGATCGAGGACTTCCGCCCCGACGACAGCGGCATCTCCCCGCTGGCCCGCCACGACGAGTGGTATCGCGTGCCCTGCCCGCAGTGCGGTGCCATGTCGCGCCGCGAGACCGACGTCAGCGACACCTTCCTCGACAGCGCCTGGTACTTCCTGCGCTACCCGAGTGCCGACCGCGCCGACGTGCCGTTCGACGCCGCACTCACGAAGCGCTGGTTGCCCGTCACCACCTACATCGGCGGCAACGAGCACGCCGTGCTGCACCTGCTGTACTCGCGCTTCATCACGATGGTGCTGCACGACGCGGGGCTGGTCGACTTCGAGGAGCCGTTCACGCGCTTCCGCGCCCACGGCATGATCATCCGCGAAGGCGCCAAGATGTCGAAGTCGAAGGGCAACGTGGTGAACCCCGACGAACTGATCGAGCGCTGGGGCGCGGACAGCTTCCGCACCTACCTCATGTTCCTCGGTCCCTACGAGGAGGGCGGCGACTATCGCGACGCCGGCATCACCGGCGTGCGACGCTTCCTCGACCGCATCTGGGGCTCGGTGCACGAGAGCACCACCAGCGGCACGCCCGACTCCACCGTGCTGCGCAAGCTGCATGCGACCATCAGGAAGGTCGGCGAGGACCTCCCCGCGCTCGGCTACAACACCGCCATCGCGGCGATGATGGAGTACCTCAACGTGCTGCGCGCCGGCGAGCGCCGGGTGCACCGCGACGAGGTGCTGCCACTGGTGCAGCTCGTTGCCCCCTTCGCACCACACATGGCCGAGGAATGCTGGCAGTTCCTCGGGTTCACTGCGTCGGTGTTCGACAGCGGCTGGCCGGCCTACGACCCGGCGATGCTGGTGTCGGACACGATCACGGTTGCGGTGCAGATCAGCGGCAAGACCCGCGGCACCGTGGTCGTGGCCAGGGTAGCTGCGCAGGCGGACGTCTACGCCGCCGCCCTGCGCGAGCCGAACATCGCCAAGTTCGTCGAGGGCGAGCCGAAGAAGGTCATCTTCGTGCCCGGGCGCCTGCTGAACATCGTGGTGTGAACCGGCCACGCGCCGCCGGCAACCCTGCCGGCGGCGCGTGGTGTCAGACCGGCGAACCGAAGGCCGGCGCACGTCGCACCGGCAGCCTGAACGCCGGAGACCCATCATGACCATGCTCCCGGACGCCGCACGCATTGCGGCCCGCGTCGGAATCCTCGCCACCCTCGTCGCGCCGGCGGGGCTGGCCCAGCGCACGCCGCCGGCCCCGCCACCACCACCACCGGCCACCGCGCCCGATGCGCCGGACTGGCCGCAGCCCCCGCGCTTCGCCTTCGCCCCGGGAGCCACCCGCGGCTACCTGGGTGTCACGCCGCGCACCTCCTCCGGCCCCGCCGACACCCTCGGGCTGCTCATCGAGGACGTGGACGAGAGCCTCCCCGCGGCGAAGGCTGGCATCACGTCGGGGTCCCGCCTCGTCTCCATCGACGGCATCGACCTGCGACTCGACCCCGCCGACCTCGGCGACAGCGCCGCCGAGGCGCTCCCCGAGGCGCGCCTGCGCCGCGCGCTTGGCAACCACAAGCCGGGCGAGGAGGTCTCGATCGTGATCCGCCGCGACGGCCGCACCGAGACGAAGCGGGTCGCCCTCGCCGAGTCACCAATGGCGCGCTCGTTCCGCACCATCGCGCAGGGCCGGCGCGTGCTCGGCATCGGCTTCTCCGACCGCGGCTCCATGCGCGACACCGCCGGCCTGCTGATCACCAGCCTCACGCGCGGCGGCGCCGCGGAGAAGGCGGGGTTGCTGGAGGGTGACCGCGTGATTGCCATCGATGGCGTGGACCTCCGCGTCCCCCCGGCCGACGCCGGCAGCGCGGATGGTGTCCAGGCCCGGATCGCCCGCCTCCGCCGTACACTCGACGCGACCCGGGACTCCGCGCCGGTGCGTCTCGAGGTCCGCAGCGAGGGTCGCCGTCGCACCGTCGAGCTCACGCCGTCGTGGTCGTCGGGCATCACCATCGATGTCGACCGCCTCCGCGGCATGGCCGACGACCTGCGCATGAACCTGCGCACGCGCGTCGAGCTGGATGACGAGACCCGCGACGAGGCGGCTCGCGCCGGCGCCGAGGCGCGCCGCGAGATGGCTGAGTCGCAGCGTGAGGTGCGCGAGGCGCAGCGCGGGATCGCGCAGGCGCAGCGGGAGGTCGCGCGGGAGCGGGCCGCGGCGGAACGCGAGGCGGCCCGGGAGCTGGCGGAAGGCCAGCGCGAGGCGGCACGCGAATACGCCCGCTCGTCACGCGACTACGATCTCGACATCCGGCGTGATGGCGACGGGCCCATTCGCGGCACGATCACCGGGCACACCGATGGTGCCACGCTCACCGTGGGCGGGCTCTCGCTGGCGGTGGTGGACAGCGACTTCGCCCGGCAGTTCGGCCGCGGCGCCGAGGAGGGAGCGCTGATCGTGCGCGCGCACCGGGACTGGGAACCGCTGCGCGCCGGCGACATGCTCCTGACCATCGAGCGGCGGTCGGTCCGCCGCGGCACCAGCCTCGAGATCAGCGTCGACCGCAGCCGCGACCAGGCCGTCGAGGTCCTGCGCGGCGGCAGGCGCATCACGCTGCTGGTGCCGGCCGTGCGCTGAGCCTGGCGCGGACGCTCGACGGGCTGGCCTCGCGCAGGTTGTGCGCGGAGCCAGCCCGTCGTCGTCTGGTGCCCGTCCGCGCAGCTCAGTACCGGACGCAGTTCCGTCCGTCCGCCTTGGCACGGTAGAGGGCTGCGTCGGCGGCCGAGAGCAGGTCGTCCACCGACGTGATGCGCGGCGCCGGGAAGAGCGACACCCCGACGCTCACGCTCAGCCGCATCGGCTGGCCCGCGCTGCCGAGGAACGGCGTGGTCGCGATCCGCTCGCGCAGGCGCTCGGCGAAGATCACGGCCCCTTCCATCGACGTTTCCGGCAAAACCACCACAAACTCCTCGCCGCCGTAGCGCGCCACGAAGTCGGCGCTGCGGACCGCAGCCCGCAGGACCTCGGCGGTGTCCTTCAGCACGCCGTCGCCCACGAGGTGGCCGTGGGTGTCGTTCACCTGCTTGAAGTGATCGAGGTCCATCATCAGCACCGCCACCGAGTGTCCGTAGCGGCGGGCGCGATCCAGTTCCGAGGCCAGGCGCTCGGTGAGCGCGCGGCGGTTGAGGACCTGCGTGAGCGGGTCCGTCTGCGCCAGCGCGGCGAGCCGCACGTTGTCGGCGTGGGCCAGCTCCATCAGGTGCGCCCGCTGGATCGACGCCACCGCCGCCTTCACCACCGAGTCGGCGAACGCCACGTCCTCCTCGGTCAGCGGCGGCTCACCCACCCCGCGCCGGAGCAGGAACACACCGGCCTGCTGGCGGTCCACGAAGAACGGCAGCGCGATCACGCTGCGCGTCGCCACGACCGTTCCCTCGCGCGCCCAGCGCTGGCGCAGCTCGGCGAACAGCGGGTGGACCATCACGTCCCCGATCAGCACCGGCCGGCCCGCCTCGAGCGCGACGCGGATCTCGGGGTATTTCCCGAGGTTCAGCGGGAGGTTGCGCAGCGTCGGGTCGTCGAACGCGGCCGGTACGACGGCCGACAACTCTCCGGGCCGTGCCAGCACCACCGAGCAGCGGAACAGGCCGAGCGCCCGGGCCACCCGCCGCACCAGCACGTGGTAGATCTCCTCGCTCGACAGGTCGGCACTCACTTCCCGCATGATCGCCATCAGCGTGCGGCCGGTGTGCGCCTCCTCGCGGGCCTGCGCCAGGGCCTCCTGCGTCGTCTGGAGCTGGCGCCGGGCGAGGTCGAGGGCGTTGCGGCTGCGCAGGTTGGCGCCGATGCGGGCCAGCAGTTCGCCGGAGCGCAGCGGCTTGCGTACCACGTCGGTGGCGCCGTGGGCCAGCGCCTCCTCCACGATCTCCTCCGGCGCCCGCGTCGAGGTGACCAGCACCGGCAGGTCGTGCCAGAGCGGTTCCTCCTTCAGCGCCGTGAGGGTGTCGGCGCCGCCCCCCTCGAGCAGGGTGGCGTCGACCAGCAGCAGGTCGGGGCTGAAGTCGCGGGTGGTGGCCACGGCCGCGGCGGTGGAGAGCACGCCACGCACCTCGTAGCCGTGCTCCCGCAACACCCAGGCGATGGTCTGCTGGACGGCCGGGTCACTGTCTGCGACGATGATACGAGGGGCACTCATCGCCGTGCGTGCCTCGGGGGAATCGGGAAGTGCGGGATCGGGGGCCACGTCGATGACGGCCGGGCGGCGTGTTTCGTCACGCCGCACGGCCATCGCCCGCTGCGGTCAGCAGGTCAGCCTTCCGCTCCATCGCCGGCGTCTGCATCTGCCGCTCCCGTGCCGTCATCGGCACCGCCATCCTCGCCATCCTTCTCGTCGGGCACGACGCGCGCCACCGAGATCACGGAGTCACCATCGTCCAGGGCCACCAGCTTCACGCCCTGTGCATTGCGGCCCGTCTTGCGCACCTCGGCCGCCGACGACCGGATCAGGATGCCCTGCTTGGTGATCAGGATCATCTCGTCCTCCGGCAGCACCTCCATCAGGGCCACCACGTTCCCGGTCCGCTCGGTCCGGTTCAGCGTCAGGATCCCCTTGCCGCCGCGCTTCTGCACGCGGTACTCGGAGACGTCGCTGACCTTGCCGAGGCCCTTCTCGGTCACCACCAGCAGGGTCGCATCCCGCTTGATCACCACCATGCCGACGACGATGTCCTCGGGCCGCAGCTCGATGCCCTTCACGCCGGTCGTGTCGCGGCCCATCTCGCGCACGTCACTCTCGTGGAACCGGCAGCTCAGCCCGAAGCGCGTGGCGAGGACGATGTCGTTCGTGCCCGACGTCTCCTGCACGTCGATCAGCTCGTCGCCGGCCTCGATCTTGATCGCCTTGATGCCGTTGTTGCGGACGTTCGTGTAGTCCGACATGCGCGACTTCTTCACCGTGCCGCCGCGCGTGCTGAAGAACAGGAAGCGCTCGTCCTCCGGCGTGATCTTCTCCAGGTCCTTCACCGGCACCACCGCACGCACCCGGGTCTCGGGCGACACGTTGATCAGGTTCACCATCGGCTTGCCGCGGGCGCCGGCGCTCGACTGCGGGATCTCGTAGACCTTGAGCCAGTACATGCGCCCGTCGTCGGTGAAGATCAGCAGGTAGTCGTGGGTGCTGCCGATGTAGAGCCGGCTGACGAAGTCCTCGTCCTTCAGCCCCGTCCCGGTCTTGCCGCGCCCGCCGCGCCGCTGGCGCTTGTACAGCGACACCGACGTCCGCTTCACGTACCCCGTGTGCGAGATCGTGACGACGACGTCCTCCTCGGCGATCAGGTCCTCGACGCTGAACTCGCCCTCGTCGCTGACGATCTCCGTCTTGCGCGCATCGCCGAACGTGGTGGCGACGTCGTTCAGCTCCTGCTTCAGGATCGCCATGCGCCGGTCGCGGCTGCCGAGGATGTCGCGCAGCTCGGCGATCAGGGCGCGCACCTCCGCCAGCTCCGCCTCCAGCTTGTCGATCTCGAGGCCGGTGAGCTTGGCGAGGCGCATGTTGAGGATCGCCTCCGCCTGCCGCTCCGAGAGCGCGAAGCGCGTCTGCAGGCTGACGCTCGCCGTCGGCGTGTCCTCGGCCGCGCGGATGATCTTGATCACCTCGTCGATGTTGTCGACGGCGATCTTCAGCCCCTCGAGGATGTGCTCGCGCTCGAGCGCCTTGTCGAGGTCGAACTGCGTCCGGCGGGTGATGACCTCGTGGCGGTGCTCGATGTAGTGCTGCAGCACCTCGCGCACCGGCATGACCTTCGGCACCAGCTGCCGCGTCTTCGGGTCGGGCACCAGCGCCAGCATGATCACGCCGAACGTGGTCTGGAGCTGCGAGTGCTTGAAGAGCTGGTTGAGCACCACGCGCGGGATCGCGTCGCGCTTCAGCTCCATCACCATCCGGATGCCTTCCTTGTTCGACTCGTCGCGGATGGCGCTGATGCCGGCCACCTTCCCCTCGCGCACCAGGTCGATGATCTGCTGCTTGAGCCGCTCCTTGTTGACCTGGTACGGGATCTCGGTGACGACGATCTGGCTCTTGGTGCCGCGCTCGTTCTCCTCGATCACGCAGCGGGCGCGCACCTGCAGGCGCCCGCGGCCGGTCTCGATGTAGTCCTTGATGCCGGCGCGCCCGTAGATGAAGCCGGCGGTCGGGAAGTCGGGACCGGTGATGTGCTTCCGGATCTCGTCGACTTCGATGTCCGGGTTGTCCACCATCGCGACGATCGCCGACGCCACCTCGCGCAGGTTGTGCGGCGGGATGTTGGTGGCCATGCCGACCGCGATGCCGGTGCTGCCGTTGACGAGGAGGTTCGGGAGGCGCGAGGGCAGGACCTTCGGCTCCTCCCGTGTGTCGTCGAAGTTGGCGCCGAAGTCCACCGTGCCGCGGTCGATGTCCTCCAGCATCTCCATCGCGATGCGCGTGAGGCGCACCTCGGTGTAGCGGTAGGCGGCCGCGTTGTCGCCGTCGATGGAGCCGAAGTTGCCCTGGCCGTCCACCAGCGGGTAGCGCAGCGAGAACTCCTGCACCATGCGCACGACCGCGTCGTACACGCTGCTGTCGCCGTGCGGGTGGTAGCGACCGAGCACGTCACCCACCACCGTGGCCGACTTGCGGTACGGCCGGCCGGCGGTGAGGCCGGCCTCGTTCATCGCATACAACACGCGCCGGTGCACCGGCTTCAGGCCGTCCCGCACGTCGGGGAGCGCGCGCGAGACGATCACGCTCATCGAGTAGTTGATGAACGACTCCTTGATCTCCTCGTCGATCATGCGAGGAAGGATGCGTTCGCGGGGCCCGGGACCAGTCATGCGCAGGTGGGGAAAGCGTGACCGACGTCGGGCCGCAGGCGCGGCGCCACGTCGGGAAGGTGGACTACGGAACGAAAGGGAGGAGCGCCGGCCCGGTGGCTGTCACGCCACCGGCGGGGGCTGGCACGGTCAGCCCCAGGAGCGCGCGATGACGAGCAGCAGCCAGGCGTTGCCCACACGGTGGAAAATGTACGTGCCACCGCCGTTGCTGGTGCTCAGCGCCGTGCCGTCCCGCAGCTCCTTCGGACGGTGCACGGTCACCACGGCATACTCCTTCCACAACATCGCGGCCGACACACGGGTGTAGGCCATGATGGCACTGCTGTCGCGGACATCCTTCGCTGCCCAGTACCGTGCGCGCAGCGCGGTCAGCCCGCGATCCCCGAAGGCGAGCTTCACCGGCACACCGCGCACCGCCGTCAGCGACACCCCGGTCACCAGCGGCAGCACGTACGACGCCGTGTCACCACGCGCATGCACCAGGCACCGCCCGGTCGCGACATCGGTGACCTGCTCCGTCAGCCCGGCCGCGATCGCCTCGCGCCCCGGCTTGCCGTTCCACACATCCCAGCGCGGACGCTCGCGCCCCGTCTCCCAGCGCAGCACCGTCCGCAGCAGCTCACGCCCCTCCGGCGAGTCCAGCGGTGCATCCACCGCATACGCCTGGATCAGCTTCTCGAGCTTGTCCACCAGCTCCGCCGTCGCCTCGCGCATCGCGTCCGTGCTGTCGCGCGGAAAGGCACGCAGCCAGCCGTCGTTGCAGCGATCCTGGCCGATGTCGGTGAAGTCCGAGGCGCGGAGCAGGTGCTCGCGGTAGTCGTGCGCGAGGTCCACGGCCGCCTCCAGCTCGCTCTGCGGGCCACGGCCCATCAGCGTGACGGCGGACCCGCTCAGGATGCGCGGACGCAACCCGGTCTCGGGCATCGCGCCGGACCGGCCGCACCCCGAGAGCGCGCCCATCGCGAACACCGCCCCCGCGACGGAACACGACCCGACCGATCGCCACCTGTGCACGCGTCCGCTCATGACCGCAAAGATACCGTCCCGACCCGCGTCAGGACAGGCGCGAGCCATGGCTGGAAGCCCCCGCCGGCGCCGGCTCGTCACCCACGTCGTCCAGGTCCTCGTCGATCTCGGCTTCCTCGGCCGCGACCTCGGCATCGATCGCCGCCTTCTCGCGCTGGTAGCGCAGCCACCAGGTCCGGGTCACCTCGCCCGCGAGGTCCCGGTTGCCCAGCCCGAACGCCAGCGCCAGGGCCAGCGCCACCGCCCCGAAGAGGATCGCGAACGCCGTCGTCACGATGTCGGTCGCCACCCCCAGCTCCTGCAATGCCATGAAGATCGCCAGCACCACGATCCCGCCCCGGCCCACCCGGGCCAGCGTCGGACCACCGTGCAACGCCCCCGCAGCCGCCAGCAGCAATCCCTCGACGAAGCCGCCCAGCACGATCCCCACGATCACGATCACGATCGCCGCGATGATGCTCGGAATGTAACTGACGAGCTCGGCAAAAACGTCGTTCAGCGACTGCAGCCCGGCGGCCGTCGAGGCCACCAGCAGCACCGCGAACATCACCGCCCAGAAGACGATGTTCCCCACCACGCGCGCCGGGTTCACGTGGTGGCCGGCATGCTCCACCGCCTCCATCACGCCGCCCCGACGCAGCAGGTCGTTCACGGCCAGCTTCTTCATCAGCCGCTCGACCCCGCGCTGCACCAGCTTCGCCAGCAGGTAGCCGGCGAACAGGATGACGATTGCACCGAGCAGGGCCGGCACGATCTCGCCGAGCGTCGCGAAACTGTCCTGCAGTCGGGTCAGAAAATTCATGGCGGATCAGCGAAATATGGCGCCCGCGGGCCCACGGGCGTGGCAGCGCTGCAAGCTAGCACCCATGCCGGTCCCCAACCATTGCGGACACCATCCCCCTCAGTTCCGCGTGCCGCGGCGCAGGTCGAAGATCGCCGAACGGTGACACCGCGGACACACGAACCAGTCGCGCCGACGCTGATACCCGAGCCCGAACGACCCGCCGCCGATCTCCTTCCGGCCCATCACGGGATGCGAGGCGCAGCGCGGGCAGTGCGGCGCGGTACCATCGAGCACCTCGCGCCGGATCATGGCCGACTCGGCCACCGAATACTGGGCCGGCCCATCCGGCGCCGGCGCCGGCTCATTCATGCCGCCACCTGGATCACCACCTTCCCGAACTGCTCGCCGGACTGGAGCCTCGCATAGGCGTCGCGCGCCGCCGACAACTGCCACACGGAATCGACCGGCGGCCGCAGCCCGCCACCACGGAACTCCGTGACGACCGCCTCCCACTCGGCCTCGCTGCCCATGGTCGACCCGAAGATCTGCCACTGGTTCATGAACAGCCGCCGCACATCGGTCTCGACCATCGGACCGCTGGTGCCGCCGCAGGTGACCAGCCGCCCCCCACGCCCCAGCGAACCGAGCGACCGGCTCCAGGTGGCCGACCCGACGCTGTCGATCACGACATCCATGCCGCGCTTCCCCGTCGCGGCGCGGATCAGGCCCGGCACGTCGTCCGTGGCGTGATTGAGCAAGTGGTCGGCCCCGAGGAGGCGCGCGCGCTCCAGCTTCGCCGGGTCGCCAGACGTCACCCACACCGTCGCCCCGCGTGCCTTGCAGATCTGCAGCGCCGCGAGTGCCACGCCGCCGCCGATGCCCCAGATCAGGACCTGCTCCCCCGCCGCCACCCGTGCCTTGCCCACCACCATGCGCCACGCCGTGAGCGATGCCAGCCCGAACCCCGCCCGCTCCGCCACCGGAATCGCCGCCGGCACCGCGGCCACGAGGTGTTCCGGCACCACGACGTACTCCGCCGCCGTCCCGGGCCGGTGCTCACCGCCGATGGCGTAGCGCAGGCACAGCGGCGGCTGCCCCGCCAGGCAATAGGCGCAGGTGCGACAGCTCAGCCCCGGATTGATCACCACCGTGTCGCCGACCTCGACCGTCGTGACGCCACCACCCACTGACTCCACCGTCCCGGTCGCATCCGCCACCGGCACCCAGTCGGGCCCGAGCGTGAGACCCGGCCATCCGGCCATCACGAAGAGGTCGAGCCGGTTCAGTGCCACCGCCGACACTCGCACCCGGACCGACTGCGTATCGACGAGCGAGGGCACCGGGAGGTCGTCGCGAATCGAGAGCTGTTCCAGGCCACCGTGGCCACCGAGCACCAGTGCGCGCATCACGAGTATCCCGCGGGCGTGAGTTATGATTCCGGCGCGCGCGGCATTTTCGCGCCGCGCCGACGGACCCGGCGCATCTGCGTGCGCCCTCTTCGAACAGGACCAAGGCGAATGATAGCGATCAAGGTGCCACCGCTCGGCGAGTCGATCGTCGAGGCGACCGTGTCACGCTGGCTCAGGGCGGCGGGTGATGCCGTCACCGCCGGCGAGACCCTCGTCGAACTCGAGACCGACAAGATCACGGTCGAGGTGCCGGCACTGAAGTCGGGCATCCTGGCATCGCAGGCACGCGCCGAAGGTGACGTGGTCGGGGTGGACGACGTGCTGGGCCAGCTCGACGAGTCCGGCGTGATGCCGACCGCCGCCGCGGCCCCGGAAGCCGATCCGCCGGGCGGCCCGCACGATCCCGGCACCGGCCCGACCCCCGTGCCCACGATGGCCGCCGCGACCGCCAGCGATCCGCTGCCGGGCGGACCGCACGATCCCGGCCTCGGTTCCACCCCCGTGCCCACGATGGCCGCCGCGAGTGCCAGCGATTCGCTCCCCGACGGGCCGCACGATCCCGGCACCGGTCCCAGCCCCGTGCCCACCAGCGCGAGGCGCGCGGCCGCGCCGGCCAAGGTCTCTCCCGCAGCCGCCCGCACCGCCGACGCCGCAGGCATCGACGTCACCTCGGTGCCCGGCACCGGCCGCGGGGGCGTGGTCAGCAAGCCCGATGTCGTGACCGCGATCGCCGCCGCCGCCGCCGCACCGCCCCGGGCCCCGACCCCGGCCCCGGCCCCGGCACCAGTGCCCGCCCGCACCGGTGAGCGCGAGACGCGCGAGAAGATGACGACGCGCCGCAAGCGCATCGCCGAGAACCTCCTGCAGGCGCAGCACAACACCGCACACCTGACCACCTTCAACGAGATCGACATGAGCGCCGTGACGGCGCTCCGTGCCCGCATCAAGGAGAAGGTGGAGAAGGATCACGGCGTGAAGCTCAGCTTCATGCCCTTCTTCGTGAAGGCGGCGTCGCAGGCGCTCAAGGCGTACCCGCTCGTCAATGCGCAGATCGACGGCGACAGCATCGTCTACAAGCACTACGTGAACATGGGTATCGCCGTCGCCAGCGAGGCGGGCCTGGTGGTGCCGAACGTGAAGGACGCCGACACCAAGGGCATGCTCGCCATCAGCCGCGACATCGGTGCGCTGGCCAACAAGGCACGCACCGGCAAGCTGGCGATGGATGACCTCACCGGCGGCACCTTCACCATCACCAATGGTGGCGTGTTCGGCTCGCTCATCTCGACGCCGATCATCAACTACCCGCAGGTCGCCATCCTCGGCCTGCACAAGACGCAGGATCGCCCGGTCGCCATCGACGGCAAGGTCGAGATCCGCCCGATGATGTACGTCGCGCTGAGCTACGACCACCGCATCATCGACGGGCAGCAGGCGGTGCTCTTCCTCGTCCGGATCAAGGAGTTGATGGAAGATCCGGCCAGCATGCTGGTGGAGTAGCCCGTGGCCGCTGAACCGATTGGCGCCGATGTCGTGATCATCGGCGGCGGACCCGGTGGCTACGTCGCCGCCATCCGGGCCGCGCAGCTCGGGCTGAACACCGTCTGCGTCGAGATGGACAAGACACTTGGCGGCACCTGCGTGAACGTGGGCTGCATCCCGTCCAAGGCGCTGCTCACCAGCAGCGAGCACTTCGAGTTCGCGAAGCACTCGGCCGCCGGGCATGGCGTCGTCATCGAGAAGGTGTCGGTGAACCTCGCGCAGATGATGAAGCGCAAGAACGACGTGGTGAGCGCGAACACCAAGGGTGTCGAGTTCCTGTTCAAGAAGAACAAGGTGACGTGGGCCCGCGGCGCCGGCACACTCAAGGCCGGCAACGTCGTCGATGTGACGGCCGCCGACGGCACCGTCACCAGCTACGCCGCGAAGAACGTGATCATCGCCACCGGATCGGCGTCGGTGGAACTGCCGTTCCTCAAGTTCGACGAGAAGCGCGTGCTGTCGAACATCGGCGCGCTGACACTCGAATCGGTGCCGAAGCGGATGATCGTGGTCGGCGGCGGCGTGATCGGACTGGAGCTGGGCTCCGTCTGGCGCCGGCTCGGTGCCGAGGTGACGGTGGTGGAGTTCATGCCCACCATCCTGCCCGGCAATGACGACGACGTGATCAAGGATGCGACGCGCATCTTCGCGAAGCAGGGCCTGGTCATCAAGACTGGCACGAAGGTGATGTCGGCCGACCTGTCGTCGAAGAAGGTCGTGAAGCTGACCGTGGAGAAGGACGGCGCGAGCGAGGTGCTCGAGGCCGACGTCGTGCTGGTGAGCGTGGGCCGCAAGCCGCTGCTGCACGGCATCGATGCGGCGGCACTCGGGCTGGCCCAGCAGAAGAACGGCGCGCTGGTGGTGGACGACCAGATGCGCACGAACCTGCCGGGTGTGTACGCGATCGGAGACGTGGCCGGCGGCAAGCTGCTGGCGCACAAGGCCGAGGAGGAGGGCGTGATCGCGGCCGAGGTGATCGCCGGCAGGAAGGTGCACATGCACTACGCCGCGATTCCGGGCGTGGTCTACACCTGGCCGGAGATCGCGACCGTGGGCCTGACGGAGGCCGAGGTGAAGGCGTCAGGCCGGCAGTACAAAGTGGGGAAGTTCCCGTTCTCGGCCAACGGCCGCGCGCGCTGCCTGGGCGAGACGAACGGGTTCGTGAAGATCATCGCGGATGCCGTCACCGACGAGCTGCTCGGCTGCCACATCCTGGGCGCCAGCGCGGGCGACCTGATCCAGGAGATCGTGCTGGCGGTGGAGTACAAGGGCTCGAGCGAGGACATCGCGATCACGACGCACGCGCATCCGACGCTTGGCGAGACGGTGAAGGAAGCGGCGCTGGCGGTGCTGGGGCGGGCGATCCACATCTAGCCGCACCGTTTCGAGGGGACGCGTGTCAAGGGGACGTTTCAAGGGGACGTTTCAAGGGGACGGAGATCTTGACCTCTGGCGAGGACATGTCCGTTCCAGCTCCCCGTCCCGTTGAACGCAGGTGACCCACCGCCTTCAAGATCTCCGTCCCCTTGAACCTTCAAGATCTCCGTCCCCTTGAACCTTCAAGATCTCCGTCCCCTCGAACCTTCAAGATCTCCGTCCCCTCGAACCTTCAAGATCTCCGTCCCCTCGAACCTTCAAGATCTCCGTCCCCTTGAAAGTCCCCTTGA
This sequence comes from Gemmatimonadaceae bacterium, assembly GCA_020851035.1. Lineage (NCBI taxonomy): Bacteria > Pseudomonadati > Gemmatimonadota > Gemmatimonadia > Gemmatimonadales > Gemmatimonadaceae > Gemmatimonadaceae bacterium. Next base: position 75,401 of record JADZDM010000028.1, read on the forward strand.
AACGGAATGCCGGTGAAACACGGCGGGGCGGCGATCC
>JADZDM010000029.1 GCA_020851035.1 Gemmatimonadaceae bacterium
ATGTGTTAAGCACGCCGCCAGCGTTCGTCCTGAGCCAGGATCAAACTCTCCAAGAAGAATTCAACCAGCTCTCGCGAACCGCTCACAACTCCCATTGCTGGACCATCATGAGACGGTCCGGAATCATTTACATCAGAGTTCAATCTCTCGCGCTGCGCTCTGCACGCCGTCGCTCAAACGAGATCGCCTCGCACATCCATTGTTCTCGATTCAATTTTCAATCAGCAGTTCCGGCGTTTCGCCGGGAGTCTTGAAGGATACCCGGTCCTGCAGCTCCCGTCAAGCCCGCTCGTGAAATTTCGCCTTGCTCGCTCTCGCGACCTCGTCCGGCCCCTTTCACGAGGGGATGCGAAAGTAGGCGATTCCCACGATTTCTGCAACCCCCAGCACGCACCGCTCGACCACAGACCCGAGCCCCCTGCCGCAGCCCCCATTCCGCCGCCATCGCCCACACCACCGACGCAATTGGTTGCGCGATGCGACCTGCCCCGCGTCATGCCCACACGCGCACAAAAAAAGCGGCGGTCATCCGGGGATGACCGCCGCTGCATGCTCCGAGTAGGACTCGAACCTACAACCTACTGATTAAGAGTCAGCTGCTCTACCATTGAGCTATCGGAGCGAACGACCTGCGACTGCTGCCACATGCGCCAGGAGGGAATCGAACCCCCGACCCGCAGCTTAGAAGGCTGCCGCTCTATCCAACTGAGCTACTGGCGCTTCACGGTGCCGCACGTCAGGTGCTCGTGCGGAGCAATCAGGTCGGGGCGGCCGGATTCGAACCGGCGACCTCCTGCTCCCAAAGCAGGCGCGCTACCGGACTACGCTACGCCCCGCACGAGCCCCGAGAGTAACCAATCCGCCCATGGTCGTCAACCGGCGTGCCAGCATTCCCATCAGCACAGCTGCGCCAACACGGCCGCCACGGCACGCGCGCGGTGGCTGACCTGCGCCTTCGCCGCAGTCGACGCCTGCGCAAAGGTGCATCCGAGATCGGCACTCATGAACCACGGATCGTAGCCGAAGCCGCCGTCACCCGCGCGCTCCGGGATGATCGTGCCCGCACTCCGGCCGGTCGTGACCACCACGCGCGTACCGTCCGCGAAGGCCGCCGCACAGGCGAAGTGCGCCGCCCACGGTGGAGCCCAGCCACTGTTCCAGCACGCGTCGAGCATCGCCTCCGCATTCGCCGCGTCCTCGCCGACGCCGACCGGCACGCGCCACCCCGCATCACGCGCAAACCGCCGGCTCCGCACGCCCGGCAACCCGCCCAACGCATCGATGCAGAGGCCGGAGTCATCGGCGAGGCACGGCTGTCCGGTGCGCGCGGCGAAGTGGCGGGCCTTCGCCACGGCATTCGCCTCGAAGCTGTCGAACACCTCGATGCCCGCCTCCGCCGCCGACTCGCTCAGGCCGGCATCCGCCAGCCCGATCGCGCTGATGCCGTGCGCCGCCAGCATCGGCACGAGTTCCGCGAGCTTTCCCCGGCTGCGCGTGGCGATCACCCACGCCGTCATGCTCAGCCCCTGGGTGCGGCGAGCGCCTTGCGCTGCGCGGCATCGAGCGCGGCGATACCCGACGAGGCGAGCGCCAGCAGCGCATCGAGCTCCGCCCGATCGAAGGTCGCGTGCTCCCCGGTCCCCTGCACCTCGACGAACCGTGCCGCATCCACCATCACGACGTTCATGTCCACACCGGCGCGCACATCCTCGGGATAGTCGAGGTCGAGCACGGGGAGGCCATCCACCACACCGACGCTGACGGCCGCCACGTGGTGGATCACCGGCGACACCTCGAGACTGCCCTGCGCGACGAGCCAGCCGAAGGCATCGGTCACGGCGACGCAGGCGCCGGTGATCGCGGCGGTACGGGTGCCGCCGTCCGCGAGCAGCACGTCACAGTCGACCTTGATGGTCCGCTCACCGAAGTCGAACCCGCTCAGCATCGCACGCACGCTGCGCCCGATGAGCCGCTGGATCTCCTGCGTGCGGCCGCCGACCTGCCCGCGCTCCCGCGACGTGCGCGTCCGCGTGGCACGCGGCAGCATGGCGTATTCGGCGGTGAGCCAGCCCTGCCGGCTGCCCTTTCGCCAGCCGGGCACGCCTTCCTCGACCGTGGCCGTGCAGAGCACCCGGGTTTCGCCGAAGGTGATCAGGCACGATCCCTCTGCATACGGCGTGACGGCGCGCTCGATCGTGACGGGGCGCATCTCGTGGAGCTGCCGGTCGTACGACCGGAAGAGTTCAGGCATCGGGGGAACCGGAGCGGAGTTTGGCGATGGTGGCCGTCGTGGAGTGCCCGGGGGTGAGCGGGATGATCACGACCTCGCCACCGCGGGCGCGTGTCTCGGCGGCGCCGACGACGGTGGAGGGATCATAGTCGCCCCCCTTCACGATCACATCGGGCTCCAGCAGGCGCACGAGCTCGAGCGGGGTGTCCTCGTCGAAGACGACGACGCAGTCGACGGCGTCCAGCGCCGCCAGCACGTAGGCGCGCTCGGCCGCACTGCGCACGGGACGCTCCGGCCCCTTGAGCCGGCGCACCGATGCGTCGCTGTTGATCCCGACGACCAGCGCGTCGCCGCAGGCGCGGGCGCCGTGCAGCACGTCGATGTGGCCGGGGTGGAGCAGGTCGAAGACGCCGTTCGTGAAGACCACGCGACCCGGCTGCGCCAGCCGCCAGCGGCGGGCGTCCTGCCAGGAGCGGATGTCGTCGAGCGGCGCGCGAGGCGTCACTCGGCGCGCTCCACGCTGAAGCGGTGCGTGACCGCGCGTGGACGCACCGGGAAGCGGATCGTGTCGGTGTAGGTCGCGCGGAGGCGGATCACGCCCTCGCGGCGCTCGACTGTCACGTCGTACGCGTCATCCGGCAGCTCGCCGATGGAATCGGCGGCGGCACGCATCCGGGCGCGCAGGCCCTCGTCATCGTCAGCCTTCGCGTGGAGCAGTGTCTGCCGCAGGGCATCCTCGTACTCGTAGACGCGGATGTAGACGCGGGCCGCCGGCCAGCCGAACACCACCGCCGCAGCCAAGATGGCGACCCAGACGAGGCATCCACCAGACCCGCTGCCACGGCGCATCACCATTGAGACTGGGCTCCCTCTATGACGTCGTTGACCAGCTTCACGATCGCCAGGCGGCGGCCCTCGGCTTCGGCGCGCTCGGCGTACTCGCCCTCGGCCGCCATGCCCTTGCGTGCCCACAGGACACGCCCCGCCACCTGGTCATAGATCTCAATATCGACCGTAAGCATCAGTTTCCGGCGAGCGGCCACCGATTGCGTCCGGTCCGCAGAGAAGGCGATCGGGATGTCCGGTTCGTAACGCGTGATCGTGCCGCGGACGACGGCACTGGCCTGCGCCTCGGCGGCCTCGCGGACACCGAGGCGGGCGCGCAGCTCGCGACGGAGCCGCGACATGAACTCCTGCTGCAGCTCGGCGGAGGGCGTCTGGTTCTCGAACGGGATGATGGCGACGGAGCGCACCGTGGCCGGAAGGCCCCCGCCCGCGAAGCCGTACATGCAGCCGCCGAGGCCCGGGGCGGCGATGGCCAGCAGGCCCACGGAAAGCAGCGCGGCGAGGCGCCTATGGCCGCCAGATCGAGGCATCGAATGGTGCGACGGAGTCCACCCGCGTGATCGTGAGTGTGAGCTGCCGGCGGGTCGGCGCATGGAAGTAAACTAGCGACCCGTCGTCGCGGCGTTCGAGGCGGTCGATGACCCGGTCACCCTGCGCCCGCTCGAGGCGCGTGATGCGCCGCCCGCGCAGCGCGAGGCGCCAGCGCGGCTCAGGGCCGATATCGGCGGTGACGGCGCTGTCGCTCCAGGCGACGAGGGTGTCGCGACCGGGCGGGATGGCGAAGCGCCCCAGCGCCGCCCACAGGAACGCCGGTGGCGGCAGGACGCGGCGGAGGGCATCCGGCGCGTCCAGGCGCATCTGGTCACCGATCACCCAGGCCGCACCGCTGCCGAGGCCACCGGCCACGAAGAGGTCCACGCGGGCGGAATCGGGAGCCGCGATCCGCGCCGCGCCCTCCCCGCGGATCTCGAGCTCCGCTTCCTGAAGGCGCCAGCTGAAGACGATGCGCTGGCGGTGTGGCGGCAGCTCGACGACCGGGAGCGGTCGTGACTGGGCGGCGGGTGGCGTGGCGTTGGGCAGCGGTGCAAGGCGTGGCGTGGTGCATGCCGGCAGCAGCAGCAGCGCGGTCCCCAGCATGCCGGCGAGCCGGGAGCGGCGGTGGGCAGGTGTCATCAGGGCAGCGGGGTCATGGAGCGCAACGCGTCACCCTGCACCAGCGCGTCCATCGCACGCTGGCCGGCGATGACCTGCCCGAACACGGTGTAATGGCCATCGAGGTGGGGCTGTGGTGCGAGGGTGAGGAAGAACTGCGAGCCACCGGTGTCGGGGCCCGCGAGTGCCATGCCGACGGCACCGCGACGGTACGGCGACCGGTTCAGTTCGTCCCTGATCGCATAGCCCGGGCCACCGGAGCCGTCGCCGCGCGGGTCGCCGCCCTGCGCGACGAATGCCGGCACGACGCGGTGGAAGCGCTGGCCGGTGAAGTACCCGCGCCGGGCGAGGGCGCTTAGGTGGGCGGCGGTCATGGGAGCCTGTACCCCGTCCAGCCGGATCCGGACCGCACCGCGCTCGGTGTCGAGCACGAGTTGCGGTGGCCGGCCAGCCAGGCTCGGCGCGATCACGTCGTGCACGATCCGTCGATACGACGCTGGTGATGCACCGCTTGTCGGCGCGAGCCGCCAGTGGCGCAGCGGCGTGACTGCCTCGACGCGGCGCCGCAGCAGCACATCCGCATCCGGTGCGAGCGCGGCCAGCGCCGTCACGGCCGAATCGCCGAACTGCGCGCTGTCGCGACGCCAGGCCGCAGCGATGAGGGCGAGTGCCGACTCGCGCGCGTCGGGCACGGAGTCGGCGAGGGCACGGGCGTAGCCCGCGAGCGCGAAGCCCACATCGGTGGCGCGTGCGCCGCGCACCCGTGCGTCGGTGATCGCCTGCCGAACCCCGGGGTCGGGATCCGACGCCGCCGCAGCCTCGATGCGCGCCCACCCCACGGAGTCGCGCACCGGTGCCGGAAGCGCCGCGAGCGCGCCAACCGACGCCGCGCGAACCGCTGCGTGTGCATCCGTTGCGCCGCGTGTGAACATGGCGGCATGCAGTGCCGGGCGTGTGGACGCGGCACCCTCGATCATCGCGACGCGGATCCGCGGATCAGGGTCGGCCGAGAGTGCGCTCCCGGCGCCTCGCTCGAGGCGCTCGATCGCACCGGCCTGCCAGGCACTCGCGAGCAGGCTTGTTCGCACCATGTGGGTCGTGTCGTCACGCCACCACTCGATCCATGGTGCCGCGTCGGCGCCAGCCACCCCACCGGCCGCCTGCGCCATGGTGACGCGCACGTTCACGTCACGCTCCAGTCGCCACGCCAGCGCCAGCGGTGCGGCGGCGAGGGCGCCGTAGGTGGCAAGCGCACGCACGGCTGCGACCCGCACATGCGGAGCGGGATCACGGAGCAGGGCGACGAGCCGTGCGCGCGCCGGGGATGCAGCATCCCCGTGCAGCGGCGCAGCGAGGAGGCGCGCGGCGAGCTCGCGGATGTCGGGAGCCGCATCGCGCGACGCCCGCAACGCCAGCGCCCCGCCGGCGTTGCGGCGGGCACGTGCGAGGGCGTACAGCGCCGCCCAGCGCTCGTCGTGCGAGCGGGCGGCCGCGAATGCCGCGGCCACGATGGAATCGGGAAACGGGTCCCACTTCCCCGCCACCCGCAGCAGCGCCGCGCGAACGGCTGGTGGTCGCGCGGCGGCCAGCAGCGCGGCGAAGCCGCCGCACTGCGCACCGAGCTCGCCGAGGGCCCAGGCGGCGGCCTCCCCGCCGCGTCCCGACGCCAGCGCATCGGTGAGTGGCCCGCACGCGCCAGCATCCGCCGCAAGCCCCAGCGCGAAGGCCGCGTCGCGCACGACCTGCGTGTCGCGTGCGGAGTGCAGCAGGCCGCGCAGCGCCGGATAGCGTGCCTCGATGCGGTTCATCCCGACGACCCGGAGCGCGGCGGCGCGCAGCGCGACGGTGTGCGACGCGAGCGCCACATCGATCACCGCGGTGTCGACGCGCCGCGTGTCATGCACCTCGAGCAGCGCCGCCCAGGCAGCCGCCGTGCCCGGGTCGAGGGTGGCGCGCTGCGCGTGGGCCGGCGCGGCATGGGTGGCCGACAGTGCGACCACGAGCAGCACCGCGCGGCACCGGTCACGCATCGTCCAGCCCCAGCATGCGGCGCAGCTCCGCGGGCAGCCTGGCGATGCGCCCATCCCGGTCGACCCCGACCAGCACGGTGCTGGCGGTCACGAGCCGTGTGCCGCGTTCCGCGTGCGAGATCACGTACCGGAACTCGACGGTGCGCGATCGCACCTCACCGAGCGTGGTGGTGACCCGCACCAGGTCATCGTAGCGCGCCGGGGCGTGGAAGCGGAGCGAGGCGTCGGAGACGGCGAGGCCCACGCCCAGCCGCTCGATCTCTGCGTACGGGCGCCCGAGCTGCCGGATCAGCTCCGTGCGGCCGACCTCGCACCACACGAGGTAGTTCGAGTGATAGACAACGCCCATCTGGTCGGTTTCCGCATAGCGGACGCGGAACTCGACTTCACAAGCGGGGGACGGCGTGGCGGCAGGCACGGGTGGCGTCGGGTGGAAGGACACGGGTGGGTCGCGGCGAAGTTGGATGACCCCGGCGGATTTTGTCAAAGCCGGCGCGGCGGACTAAATCTCCCCGCGTGACCGTCACTCCATGCTACATCCTCTCGGACTGCCACGTCGGTGCGGCGGCGCCCGAGACGACCGATGCACTCCTCGGCTTCCTGCGCCGGCTCCGCGGCCAGCCCGGCGCGCTGGTCCTCAACGGCGACATCCTCGACTTCTGGTTCGAGTGGCGCCGCTCGGTCCCGTCATTCGCCCTGCCGGTGCTCGGCGCACTGTCGGAGCTGCGCGCGTCCGGCATGGCGATCACCTGGATCGCCGGGAACCATGACTGCTGGGGCGGCGAGGTCCTGCGCACGCAGGTGGGGGTGACGTTCCAGACGGCGCCATTGCGCACCCGAATCGGGGGCTGGGACATGCTGGTGGAGCATGGTGACGGCCTGCGCGGCGAGGCCGACCGTGGCTACCTGCGCATCAAGCCGATCCTGCGACATCCGCTCTCCGTCTGGGCGTTCCGGCTGCTGCATCCCGACCTTGGCACGCGCCTCGCCCTCGGCACCTCGGAGGCGAGCCGCGTGCACAGCGCGGAGGACGATGGCGTGGGCCTGCGGAACGTGGCGCTGGGCCGGATGGCGGAGCCCGGGGGGCCGAACCTCGTGGTCTACGGCCATTCGCACGTGGCCGGGCTCACGCGCGCACCGCATGGCGGCGTGTACGCCAATCCCGGCGGCTGGGGTGCGGTGCCGCGGTACCTGGTGGTGACACCGGCGCGCGTGGCGCTGTTCGCGTATTCCGCGTCAGGCGAAGACCTGTGTCTCGACCATGTCCAGCACGGGGCCGATGAAGCGCTGCCCGACGCGGCGGAAGGTGTCGGGCGCATCGGTCACGACGAAGCGATGCGCGGTCGCAGCAGCGCCAGCTGACGCGGCGAGTCCGCGCTCGCGGAGGACGTCGCGCAGTGCGATGGCGGTCTGTGCGGCGGAGTCCACGAGCGTGACGCCCGGCCCCATGACCGACGCGATCACCGGGGCCAGCAGCGGATAGTGTGTGCAGCCGAGGACCAGCGTGTCGACGCCCGCATCGCGCACCGGCGCGAGGCAGGTCGCGGCGATGAGCTGCGTCGCCGGGTGGTCGAGCCACCCCTCCTCCACCAGCGGCACGAACAATGGACACGCGCATCCCGTGACGACGGCGTGCGGCGCGAGCGCCGCGATGGCGCGCGTGTACGCCCCCGAGGTGATGGTGCCGGTGGTGCCGATCACGCCGATCCGGCCGTTGCGCGTAGCCGCGACCGCGGCCCGTGCCCCCGGCTGCACCACGCCGATGACCGGCACGGCACACTCCGCCTGCAGCCGCTCGAGGGCGTGTGCCGTGGCGGTGTTGCACGCGATGACGATCGCCTTCACCCCCTGCCCGACCAGCCAGCCCGCGATCTCGCGGCTGTAGCGGATCACGGTCTCCGGGCTCTTCGGGCCGTAGGGCACCCGTGCGGTGTCGCCCACGTAGACCACGCGCTCGGCGGGGAGCGCCGACAGGATCGCGGCCGCCACCGTCAGGCCGCCGATGCCGGAGTCGAACACACCGACGGGCGCGTCGTTCACCAGCGCCACGACGCGCTGATGGTGCCGCCCCCCGGGGCATGCCGGATGGAGACGCGCGCGGGCAGGTCCCAGAGGTTGGCGGCGACGTAAGCGTCTGCGCCAGCGAGGACGTGGTTGAAGATCAGCACCGCGATCCAGTCCTCGAGGTGCAGGCGGCGGGCATTGACGAGGGTCTGTGGCACGGCAGGGATGCGTGTCACCGCTTCACCGAGCGAGGGATCACCCACGGCGATGGAGTCCAGTGTCTCGAGCGCCCGGGCGCGGCGCAGGTCGGCCCGCGACTTCATCACCATGTAGACCGCACCGGCCTCCGCCGTCGAGAAGAGCGTGGCGGCGGTGGTGCGCCGCAGCCCGCCCTGCCCCCATCCCGGCACCAGCAGCGAGCGCAGGAACGCGGCCTTCGGCGTGATCGGCGGCCGCAGCAGCGAGTCGGGAATGCTGTTGGGGAGGCGGCGGGGGGCGCGCCTGACGGCGGTGTCACGCGGGGCGGAGTCGCGGACAGCGCCGGGAGGGGGCAGTTGCCGCTGCGCCTGCGCCACGTGCGACGCCAGCACGAGGAGCGCGCCACAGCACAGGATGCCGCGTGCGAGGCTCCCGGTCACGGTGCGCGCCGACCCTCCGGACGGCACCACTCAGGCGCCAGGCAGGCTCACGATCGCCTCGATCTCCACGCGCACGTCGCGTGGCAGTCCGCGCACGGCCACCGTGCTGCGGGCGGGCCGGTTCTCGCCGAAGTGCCGTGCGTACACCTCGTTCATCGCCTGGAAGTCGCTCATGTCCTGCAGGAAAACGGTGGTCTTCACCACCTGCTGCAGTGATGCGCCGGCCTCGGCGCAGATCGCGGCGAGGTTCTTCATCACCTGCTCCGTCTGCGCCGACACGTCGCCGGGCACGACCGTCATCGTGGCCGGGTCGAGTGCAATCTGTCCGGCCGTGAAGAGCAGGCCGCCGACCGCGATGGCCTGGGAGTACGGGCCGATCGCGGCAGGTGCGGCCGGGGTACTGATGACACGCTTGGTCACGACGGATCCTCGGGAGGAATGGTGCGGGGACGATCTCCGGCGGTGCGACCGGCGCAGCCGGATCGGTGCGCGCGGGCGGCGACGGGCCACCTGTGCCGGGGCATGATACCACGAGCCCGAGCCCGCTGAAACCCTGCCGCCGTGCCGATTCGAGGTGTGGAATCTGCATGGTCGCACCACCCGCTGCATCGGTGGCGGGACCGGCCCGTCGTGTGCGAATCCGCCGCGGCGGGACGACTCAGGGCGTGGTGGGCAGCCGGAAGAAGCGCACCGCATTGCTCGCGGTCAGGGTGGCCATCTCTGCCGCGGTCGTGCCACGCACCTCGGCAAGTCGCGCCACCGTCCCTGGCAGGAACGCCGGCTCGTTGCGGCGACCGCGGAACGGCACCGGCGCGAGGTACGGCGCGTCGGTCTCGACCAGCAGCTGCGCGTCGGGGATCATCCGCACCACATCGTCCCGTTCCCAGTTCCGGAACGTGGCGATCCCGCTGATGGACACGAACCAGCCGGCATCGATGGCGACGCGCGCGAGCCCAGCCGACCCAGTGTAGCAGTGGAGCACGCCAGAGACACCACGCGCTGCGGCCGCGGTCAGCAGGCGCGCGGTGTCGTCCTCGGCGTCCCGCGTGTGGACCACGACTGGCAGGCCACACGCGGCGGCGAGGTCGAGCTGCGCCTGAAAGGCCTGCTGCTGCAGTTCACGGGGGCTGTGGTCGTAGTGGTAGTCGAGGCCGCATTCCCCGATGGCCACCGCGCCGTCGGCGACGAGGGCGCGGAGTTGTGGCAGGTCGCGCGCCGCATCGAATTGCTGCGCCTCGTGGGGATGTACGCCGGCCGTGAAGGAGAGGCGGGCGGGATCGGAGCGCGCCAGGTCGCGCGCCGCGGGCGTGGTCTCGCCGATCACGACGACGTGCGTGAGGCCGGCCGCCCACGCCCGCTCGAGGACGGCTGCGCGGTCGGCGTCGAAGCGATCGCCGGCGAGGTGGGCGTGGCTGTCGATCAGCATGCCGCGGTGGCCCGAACGACAAGACCGCCGCGCAGGGCGGCGGTCTGTCGGTGCAGCGCGGGACGCCGGTGCGTCACCGGGTGGCGACGGCGCCCGGACGCTTGGCCGCCGCATCCGCCGCGCGCGGTGCGGCACCGGCGGTGGACTTCCGCGGGAACTTCTGCTCGATCCAGAGCAGCACCGGGCCGGCGACGTAGATGGAGCTGAACGTCGCGACGAAGATGCCGAACGTCATCACCCATGCGAACGGGCGGATGACCTCGCCCGCGAACAGGAGCAGCGCCAGCGAGGCGGCAAACGTCGTCGCGTGCGTCATGATCGAGCGCGGCAGCGTGTCGTTGATCGACCGGTTCAGGACGTCGTAGAGTGCCGTCTTGCCGGACGTCTTGAGGTTCTCGCGGACGCGGTCGAAGATGATGATCGTGTCGTTCATCGAGTAGCCGAGCAGCGTGAGGATCGCCGCCACCACCGTCAGCGAGACCTCGAGGTGCAGGAGCTTGATGAACGCGAGGGTGACGATCGTGTCGTGCAGCGTTGCCACGACCGCAGCCACGCCGAAGCGCCACTCGAAGCGGAAGGCGAGGTAGATGAGCGTGGCGAGCGAGACGAGCACCATCGCGATGATGGCGTTGCGGCTCAGTTCCTCGCCCACTTTCGGCCCGATCGACTCCGTGCGGACGACCTTGTAGGTGTCGGCGCCGAGCGACTTCGAGAGCGCGGCGCGGATCTGGTCCTCGACCTTCTCGGCACCGGCGGCCTGCGAGGCGACGAGCGCCTTGTCCTGGGCCCGCACGGTGAACTCGTCGGCGGCGCCGTACTGCTGCACCTCGGCGCCGCGGATCCCGGCGGCATCGAGGGCCGCGCGGATCTTCGCCGCGTCACCCGACTGCGTGAACTTCAGCTGGACCAGCGTCCCGCCGGTGAACTCCACCGACTTGTTCAGCGGGCCGGTGATGGCGAAGGACGCCACGCCGATCAGCATGAAGACGCCGGTGGCGATGGCGGCGACCTTCCACCACTTGATGAAGTCGTACTTGGTGTTGTGAAAGATTCGCAGCATCAGATGCTCAGGGGCTTCGTGCCGCCGGTGCGGTCGAGCCAGACAAGGAGAAGGGTCCGCGTCACGAAGATGGCCGTGAACAGCGAGGCGGCGACACCCACCACCAGCGTCACGGCGAAGCCGCGCACCGGTCCCGTGCCGTACTGGTAGAGCACCGCACCCGAGAGGATCGTGGCGACACTGGTGTCGACGATCGCGCTCAGCGCGTGCTTGAAGCCTTCCTCGATGGACAGGCGGGCCGACTTGCCGCGGTCCATCTCCTCGCGGATGCGCTCGAAGATCAGCACGTTCGCGTCCACCGCGATGCCGACGCCGAGCACGAGGCCGGCCAGGCCGGGCAGCGTGAGCGTGGCGCCGAACGCCGCCAGCGCGGCCAGCGTGAAGAACACGTACAGCGCGAGCGCAACGACGGCGATGGCCCCGCTGAAGCGGTAGTAGCCGACCATGATCACGATCACCATCAGGATCGCAATGCCGAAGGCCAGCTTGCCCTTGTCGATCGAGTCCTGCCCGAGGCTGGCGCCGATGTTCCGGATCTCGGCCACCTTGAGCGGCACCGGCAGCGCGCCGGCCCGCAGCACCAGCGCGAGGTCCTGCGCCTCCTGCAGCCCGGCGCCGCCGAGCGTGATCTGGCCGTTGCGGCCGATCGCACTGTTGATCGTGGGCGCAGTCATCACGCGGTCGTCGAGCACGACGGCCATGTTGTCCTTCACGTGCTTGCCGGTCTCACGCCGGAAGATCCGCCCGCCTTCCGAGTTGAACTCGAACTCGACGATGTAGCCACCCTCGAGCGGGTTGTTGTTCGGCTTCGCGTCGGTGAGGTACTCGCCGGTGATGATCGGCTTGGCGTCCAGCACATAGAGCGCGCGAACGGTGGGCTGGCCCGGTGCGCTGATCGTGTCGGCACCGAACCGGATGACCTTGCCCGGTGCGATCGCGGCCTGCACGACGGTGTCGGCGAGGTAGCGCGTGAGCGCCGGCACGTCGCTCTCGCGGACGTAGTACTGGCCCGGGAAGCCGCCGGCCTGGATCATCTTCGTGATCGGGCCGTTGGCGTCCTTCGCGACGCTGTCCGGTGCCGGCGCCTTGGCCGTGTCGGTGGTCGCCTTCTTCGCGGTGTCGCCGCTCAGCAGGCCACTCAGCGGCGCCGCGGCCGAGGGCCCAGCCGCCGGTGTGGTGCCCGCCGGCGCACTCGCAACATCCAGCCGGCGACTGCGCACCGCCGCATCCATGCGCGGCAGCGACTTGTCGAGGGCGTTGCTCTCGTCGGTGATCTGGAACTGCAGGAACGCGGACTGCTGTACCACGTCCTGCGCGCGCTGCTGGTCGTCGATGCCGGGCAGCTCGACGATGATGCGATCGTCGCCGGCCTGCTGCACCACCGGCTCGGACACGCCGAACTGGTCGATGCGGTTGCGCACCGTCTTCAGGGCGCGGCCAAGCGCGTCCTTCTTGTCGGCCACGGTTCCCTTGCTCTCGTCGATCTCGAGCGCCATGTGCATGCCGCCCTGGAGGTCGAGACCGTACTTCAGCGGGAACTGGCGCTTGATCGTGTTGACGGACGTGCCGTCAGGCTTCGTCTCGCGCACCGTGGTGGCGCGCGGGAAGAGGGCGAAGACCGAAAGCCCGATGGCGGCGGCGATCAGCAGGAGGCGGGACCGCAGACTGTTCATGCCCTGCAGCGGAAGAAGGAAGGGGCGTACGGTATACAGATAGCCGGTTAAGCTAGCCGGTTCAGGCGAACCGGGTCAACGCAGTCCGGGCTGCTTCACGATCTGCGGCAAGCTGGCCGGTCAGTTCCGCGATGCCGGCGAAGCGCCGGATCGGCCGGATCGGGGCCACCAGGTCCACCCGCACCGGGGCGCCGTAGAGGTCCCCGGAGAACTCGAACAGGTTCGCCTCGACCGTGAGCCTGGCGTCGGACACGGTGGGCCGGCTGCCCAGGTTGACCATCGCGCCGTGCGCGCCGGCCGGTGTCTGGACCACCGCCGCATAGACGCCGGCAGGCGGGAGGAGCTTGCGGGGGTCTGGCTCCCCGAGGTTGATCGTGGGGAAGCCGATCAGCCGTCCCCGCTGGTCGCCACGCCGGACGACGCCGGTGAGTGAGTACCGGCGCCCCAGCCCCCGTCGGGCGGCCTCCAGGTCGCGGTCCCGGATGGCCGACCGGATGCCGGACGACGACACCACGGTCCCGTCCGGGAGCGACACCGGGGCGACCTGCTCCACCGCGAAGCCATCGGCGGCGCCCAGCGCCATCAACTGGTCGCGCCCGCCGGCCCGGTCACGCCCGAATCCGTGGTCGTGGCCGACGAGGAGCGACGCCATGCGGAAGCGCGGCCGGAGCACGAGCCGCACGAACTCGGCCGCCGTGAGGGCCGACAGGCGACGGGTGAACGGCATCACCGCGCAATAGTCGATCCCGATGGTCGCGAGCGCCTCGAGCTTCTCCAGCCCCGGTGTCAGCAGCAGCGGCACGGCGTCGGGGCGCACGATCTCCGTGGGGTGCGGCGCGAAGGTCACCAGCACGCTGGCCATGCCGCCGGCGCGCGCCGTGGCCACCAGCCGCTGCAACACATCGAAGTGGCCGCGATGCACGCCATCGAACGTGCCGACCGTCACGGCGCTGGCGTGCACCGTGTCCGGCAGCCCGCACCCCGCCGCGACGTCAGGCATCACGCATCACGACGCGCGGCTGCCAGCGGTCGCCGATGCGCTCACCCAGCGCGACGAGACCGCCATGGTCAGCCGACACGAGTGCGACATGCGTGACCGGGCGATCGGGCACGGCAGTGATCGCGATGTCGAGGCCACGCCGGATGCGGTGCACCTCGTCGTGCGTGAGTGGCACCTGGGGCAGGTGCGGGACCGCGTCGAGGGGCGGCCGGAGTTGCGGCGGTGTGTCTCGCAGCGCGAGCACGGCCTGTGCGTCCCTGACCGCGAACGCACCGGCTGCCACGCGCCGCAGCGCAGACAGGTGGGCGGCACTGCCCACGGCGCGGGCCAGGTCACGGGCCAGCGAGCGGACGTAGGTCCCTCCCCCGCACACGATCCGCACGTCACAACGGTCGCCATGCCACGCCAGCAGGTCCCACGAGTGGACGGTGATGCTGACGGGCTTGAGGTCGAGCATGACGCCGGCGCGCGCCGCCTCGTACGCGCGCTGTCCGTCGATGCGCTTGGCCGAGTAGGCTGGCGGCACCTGCTGGATCACGCCGGTGAGCGCCGGGAGCGCCGCCCGCACGGCGGCCTCGGACGGTGGCGGCGCCTCGCGCGTCACGGCACCCAGCAGGTCCTCGGTGTCGGTCTCGCGGCCGAACTGGATGGTGGCCTCGTACACCTTCGGCTCACCCGGCAGGTACGGCAGCAGGCGGGTGGCGCGGCCGGTGAGGAGCACAAGCAGCCCGGTCGCGAACGGGTCCAGCGTGCCGGCGTGGCCGATGCGCTTCTCGTGCAGCGCCCGGCGGGCGGCGAGCACGGCGTCATGCGAGGAGATGCCGGCGGGTTTGTCGAGGAGGAGGAGCCCGTCAGTCGCCGCGGTCGTCATCGTCACCGGCGCTGGTGGTCTCGACGGGCGCGTCGGCTGCGGCCCCGTCGGGCCCGCTCGTCTTGATCTGCGCGAGCAACGTCTCGATCCGTGCGGCGTAGGCCACGCTCTCGTCCACCTTGAAGAAGATCTCGGGGGCGGCGCGCAGCCGCAGGGCGCGCCCGATCGGCCCACGGAGCTGCGGCGCGAGGTCACCGAGCCCCTCGCGCGCGCGCAGTTTCGCGTCGTCATCGCCAAGGATGCTGACGTATACCTTCGCCGTGCGGAGGTCGCGGGACACCTCGCACCCGGTGACGGTGACGAAGGCGCCCGTGATCCGCGGGTCCTGCACGTCGCGCGAGAGCACGCGTGCCACCTCTTCCTTTATCGCTGCGGCCACCCGGTCGGGGCGGCGTTCGTTGCCGGCCATGGAACTCTCCTGTGCGCGGTCACCCGCGCGTGCGGGTCCCTGACGCAGTGGCCCCCGCAGTGCACGAGCACCGAGGGGGCCACGCAAAGGATTCAGCGCCTCAGAGCGTGCGCGCGATTTCCTCGGTGCGGAAGCACTCGAGCACGTCGCCGACCTTGATGTCGTTGAAGTTCTCGATCGCGATGCCGCACTCGTACCCCTCCTTCACTTCCTTCACGTCGTCCTTGAAGCGCCGGAGCGACGAGATGCTGCCTTCGTACACCTCGACCCCGTCCCGGATCACGCGCATCTTGCCCTGCCGGTTCATCATGCCGCTGCGGACGATGCAGCCGGCGATGGCGCCGAGCTTCGGCACCTTGAAGACCTCGCGCACCTCGGCCTCGCCGTAGATGACCTCGCGCTGTTCCGGCCGGAGCATGCCCTCGAGCGCGGACTTCACGTCGGAGACGGCCTCGTAGATGATCCGGTACAGCTTGATGTCCACGCCCTCGCGCTCGGCCGCCGAACGCGCCTTGTTGTCCGGGCGCACGTGGAAGCCGACGATGATGGCACCGGCCGCCTTCGCGAGCAGGATGTCGCTCTCGGAGATGGCACCGACGCCGCGCGAGATGACCTCGACCTGGACCTCGGCATTCGACAGCTGCTGGAGGGCGTCGGCGAGTGCCTCCGCCGGGCCGCCCTGGTCGGCCTTGATCAGCATCTTGAGCGTGCGCTTCTCGCCCGAGTTCGCGGCCGCCATGAAGTCCGCCAGCGACACCGACGACTTGGTGGTGCGACGGCTGCGGGCCTCGCGCTCCAGGCGCTCGCGCCGCTGCGCGATCTCGCGCGCCTCGGCGGCATCCTCGACCACGACGAACTGGTCGCCGGCCATCGGGACGCCGGTCATGCCGAGCACCTGCACCGGGATCGCCGGGCCGGCGGACTTCACGATCTTGCCACGCTCGTCGAGCAGCGCACGGACGCGCCCCGAGAAGACGCCGCAGATGAAGTCGTCGCCGACGCGCACGGTCCCATTCTGGATCAGGACCGTGGCGACCGGCCCCTTGCCCGGGTCGAGCTGGGCCTCGACCACGGCACCCTGCGCACGGCGCGCCGGGTTGGCCTTGAGGTCGAGGATCTCCGACTGCAGCAGGATCTGGTCGAGGAGCTGGTCGACGTTGGTGCCCTTCTTGGCCGAGATGTCGCTGGCCAGGACGGTGCCGCCGAAGTCCTCGAGGATGACGTTCTGCTGCAGCAGGTCCTGGCGCACCTTGGCCGCATCCGCGCCCGGTGCGTCGATCTTGTTGATCGCGACGACGAGTGGCACGCCGGCGTTCCGGGCGTGCGAGATCGCCTCGATGGTCTGCGGCATGACCTTGTCGTCGGCCGCGACGACCAGCACGACGATGTCGGTGACCTGCGCACCGCGCGCACGCATGGCCGTGAAGGCCTCGTGGCCCGGCGTGTCGAGGAACGTGATCGTCTTGCCACCGGCCAGCGTGACGTGGTAGGCGCCGATGTGCTGGGTGATGCCGCCCGCCTCGCCGGCGACCACGTTGGCCTTGCGGATGTAGTCGAGCAGCGACGTCTTGCCGTGGTCGACGTGCCCCATGATGGTGACGACCGGCGGGCGCGAGACGAGGTCCTCGGCGGCGTCGATGATCTTGTCGGCTTCCTCCTCGACCGCGTATTCCTCCTCCTTCACGGCCTGGAAGCCGAACTCGCCGGCGATCAGCTCGATCTGGTCGAAGTCGAGGCGCTGGTTGATGGTGACCATCAACCCGAGGTGCTTGAACGCGAAACCGACGATCTCGGTGGCCGGCACCTTGAGGATCTGGGCCAGCTCGGAGACGGTGATGAACTCGTTGACGCGCACGGTGGTCCGCTCACGCTCGGCCGCGGCGGCACGGAACGCCTCCAGCTCCTCACGCGACGCGGAGTCATCGAAGCGGCGGCCGCGACGTGCCGGGCCGCGCAGGGCGCTCATCGTCTTCGAGATGTTCGCATCGACGGCGGCCTGGTCGACCGAGCCGCGCTTGCCCTTCTTGCCGCCACCGCGACGCGGGTCACCGCCGGCACGCGGCGGTCCACCGGCACCGGGGGCACCGCCGCCGGGGCGCGGCGCGCCACCGCCGGGCGGGCGTACGGCCGGCCCGCCGAAGGACGGCGTGGCCGAGGCGATCGGGCGGGGTCCACCGAAGCTGCCGCCCTGGCCCGGACGACCGCGCGGGGGCAGTCCGGCGCCGGCGGCGCGCGGGCGATCCGGCAGGCCGGCGGACGCTGGACGGAGCGGCGGTCGCGAGGGCGGTCCGCCCTGCGCGCCGCTCGGCGAGGCACTGGCGTACGGGACCGGCATCGGCTGGGACGGCGACGCACTGGCGACCGGTGCCGGTCGCAGCTGCGACGGCGCCGACTCAGGGGTCGGTGACGCGACGGGGGCGATGTACGCCGCCTCGTGCTGCCCGGGCTCGTCGGGTTCCGACGAGTAGGTGACGGGTTCGGCCGGCGGGGCTGGCGCCTGTGCTGCGGCAGCGGCGGCCGCCTGCTGCTGCACCGCTTCGGCGGCGGACACCGCCTCGGCCTCGGCTGCGGCAGCCGCGTCATGGATGGCCTGCTGGGCCGCGACATCGGCGGCCTTGCGGCGACGTACCGCCGGCGCGCCGTGCTCGTGGCCGTCGGTGGTTTCGGCCGCAACGGCGGGGGCTGGCGTGGCAGGCTCGGCAGCGGGGGCCGCTGCGCCCTTCCGGCGACGCGCAGCCGCCGGCGCAGGTGCGGCGGCCTTGGCCTGGCGGGCGCGCTTCTCGCGCTCCCACCGCGCCCGGATCCGCGACACCTGGTCATCGGTCAGCCCGCTCTGCGGGCTCAGGACCGGCACATCCATCGAGCGCAACATGGCGATGACCTCGTCCACGTTGATCTCGAATTCGCCAGCCATATCCACCACGCGCAACTTGCTCAAACCCAGCCTCCGAAAGTCACTCCGAGCGCCCGGTGTCGAGCCCGATGGCTCGAACGCCCCGCGCCAACCCTGCGTCGGTGATGCCGACCGCTGCAGTCTGCTCGCGCCCGAACGCGGCGCCCAACTCGTCCGCCGACAGCACCTCGATGATGTCGACGCCCTTCGCCCGCAACAGCGGCACGACCTTCTCCTTGCTGTGCCGGGACGCATCCTGCGCCACGACCGCCAGTCGGACCGTGCCCTTCCTCACCGCCACACGCACCTGCTCGACCCCGACCACCACCAGCCGTCCCCTGTAGCCCAGCCCCAGCAACGCGAGCAGCTTGCGCCGTCCGGCGTCGTCGTTCAGGCCTCAGCCCCTTCCGCTGCGCCACCCTCCTCGGTGGCGTCATCGGTGGTGAGCTCGTCGAGGATGCCCATGATCCGGTCCGCCTCGGCGGGCGCGATCCCCGGGAGCTTCAGGAAGTCGGTGCGCTCGAGATCAATAATATCGTTGAGCGTGCGATACCCGCCCGCCTCAAGCACGGCGACGGTGGCCATCGACAGCCCCTCGAGGGCCGACAGCGGCACGTCGGCCACCGGCTCCTCGGGGAGCGGCGCGAAGCCGGGCCCGCCCTCGGTGCGCTCGACCCACTCCCGGCTCGAGTACAGGTCGATCTTCCACCCCGTGAGCTCGGACGCCAGGCGCACGTTCTGGCCATTCCGCCCGATCGCCAGCGAGAGCTGGTCCTCGTCCACCACGGCCTGGATGGTCTTGGTCGCCGGGTCGCTGAACACGCGTGCCACCTTCGCCGGCGCGAGCGCCAGCTTGGCAAAGCGCTCCGGGTCGGCGGACCAGGGCACGATGTCGATGCGCTCGCCGCCCAGCTCGTTCACCACGGCCTGGACGCGTGCGCCCTTCAGGCCCACGCAGGCGCCGACCGGGTCGATCGCGTCGTCGCGCGAGAACACGGCGATCTTCGTGCGGCTGCCGACTTCACGCGCCGCGGCGCGGATCTCGACCACCGACTGCTGGATCTCCGGCACCTCGAGCTTGAACAGGGCCTGCACGAACAGGGGATCAGACCGGCTGAACACGAGGCGCGGGCCCTTCGGCGTGTCCTCGACCTTCTTCAGCACGGCGCGGATCGTCTCGCCCTGATGGTAATGCTCGCGATGATTCTGCTCGCGGTACGGGATGATCGCCTCCGCCTCACGGTGGCGGTTCAGCATGAGCACGAGCTTGCCGCGCTCGATCTGCTGCACCTCCCCCGAGAAGAGGTCGCCGACGCGACCCGAGAACTCGTCCTTGATCTTGGTGCGCTCGCCCTCACGCACGCGCTGCAGGATGCGCTGCTTCGCCGCCTGCACCGCGGTGCGGCCGAACTCGGCGAACTCGATGGGCGTCTCCATCACGTCGCCGACCTCGAAGCTCTCGTCGAGGAAGCGGGCTTCCTCGAGCGTGACTTCGCGGACCGGATCGGTGACCTCGGCCGACACCGTGCGCAGGCGCACGATGCGGATCTCGCCCTTCGTCTCGTCGATCTCGACCTCCGCATCCACGGTCGGGCCGTACTTGCGGCCGAGCGCGGCGAGAATGCCATCCTGCAACAGCGCACGCAGCTCCTCGCGATCCATCTGCTTGGAGTTGGTGAGTTCCTTGATTGCGTTCAGAATATCCATCGCGATCGCCTCTTCCTGCTATCGATTCCAGGTGACAACCAGCCGCGCGCTTTTCACGTCGGCGAGTGCCACCCGATGTTCCGTTCCCTGGTCATCCTTCACGATCCCCGTCTCGACGCCGGCCCCCTCGTCGATCCCGACCAGCAGGCCCTCGACCCGGCTGCCCGTGAGGGCGCCACTCGTGACGGCGACCCGCCGCCCCGCGAAGCGCCGCCAGTCGGCAGCATGCCGCAGCGGGCGATCCATGCCCGGTGACGACACTTCCAACCTGTACGTCTCAGCGACCAGTCCGCTCCCATCGAGCACGGCCTCGATCGCGCGGGAGACAGCGGCGCAATCGTCGATGGTGACCTTGGCGCCGTCAGGGCGGTCGATGCGCACCTCGAGCAACGGCCGGTTACGGGTGCCGCCGCCAGTGAGCGAGAAGAGCTCGAAGCCCGCCTGCGTCACTGCCGACTCGACGACCTGCTGCACAGCTGCTGCGATGGGTGCCGCCACGATCCGACCTCTCACACGCGATCTTTCAGGAACAAACGAGCAGGCAGAAACAAAAAAGTGCGGGGAGGCCCCCACACTTCACAGTGCAGTACCGAATTGCTCAGGGATCATAACCCGGCGCACCGGCCCGTTCAAGCTGCGGCCCGGCAGTCACTTGCGTGTGGCGGGGGTGATCAGCACCCCGAGCTGGCGACCCGGGTCGCCGCCGCGGTGCGAGAACAGCGCCGCTGGAGCGCAACGGGTGCACCAGGCACTGGTCGCCACCTCCCTGACCCCGAGGCGTCGGCAGCGGTCCGCGATCAGCGCCCGGAGATCAACCCGCGTCGGCAGCTGAACGGTCGAGCCCGTCAACTGGGCGTAGACGTCCGGGCTGACTTCGTAACACGCGCCGCAGATGGACGGACCGAGGTGCACCCGCAGCGCGCCGGGCGCGAGGCCCTGGCCCGCGAACCAGGCAATGGCCTGCTCGGTGATGCCGGCCACCGTCCCCCGCCACCCGGAATGGAGCAGCGCCCCCGCCCCGCTCGGGTGCCCGATGAAGACCGGCACGCAGTCGGCCACCGTCACGGCCGCCGCCACGCCGCGATGGAGCCAGGCATGCCCGTCCGCCGCCGGTGCGCGCAGCCAGCCCTCCCAGCCGCTCCCGTGCGCGACGATCCGGTCCCCATGCACCTGGGCCGCGGTCGCGAACTGCGGGGCCCCGAGCGCGGCGACTGCGCCGACGAGGGCGTGCCAGCGTCCCAGCACCGCCGAGACCGGCTCCTCGGCGTGAGTGCCGTAGCTTCCGGCGGCGCGCGCGGTGGTGAACGCCGTCATCCCCCACTCCTCGAAGTCGGGGATGACGAGGCGTTCGGGGAGGGTCACTCCTCGATGCGCGTGATCCGCGCGCCAAGGGCGTTCAGGCGCTCGTCGATGCGCTCGTAGCCGCGCTCGATCTGGCCCACGTTCATGATCGTGCTCGTGCCCGTGGCGCAGAGCGCGGCCAGCAGCATGGCCATGCCGGCCCGGATGTCGGGACTTTCCACGTTGCCGGCGCGCAGCGGCGACGGCCCCGAGACGAGGGCCCGGTGCGGGTCGCAGAGCACGATGCGCGCGCCCATCGAGATCAGCTTGTCGACGAAGAACATGCGCGACTCGAACATCTTCTCGTGCATGAGGATCATGCCGTCACACTGCGTCGCCGTGACGATCGCGATCGACATCACGTCGGCCGGGAATGCCGGCCACGGCTGGTCCTCGAGCTTCGGGACGTGTCCGCCGAGGTCGTCGCGGATGCGGCGGGACTGCTCGGCCGGCACGATGAGGTCGCGCCCGTCGATCCGGCAGCTGATCCCGAGCCGCTCGAAGCCGAGCAGGATCGAGCGCAGGTGTTCCACGCCGGCGTCCGCGATGCGCAGCTCGGAGCGGGTCACGGCGGCGAGCCCGATGAAGCTGCCGACCTCGATGTGATCGGGTCCGATGCGATGGGTGCAGCCGTGCAGGCGCTCCACGCCGTGCACCGTGAGCGTGTTGGTGCCGATGCCCTCGATCTGCGCGCCCATCCCCACCAGGAAGTGGGCCAGGTCCTGCACGTGCGGCTCGCTGGCGGCGTTGCGGAAGATCGTGGTGCCCTTCGCGAGTGCGGCGGCGCACATCGCGTTCTCGGTGCCGGTGACGCTGGGCTCGTCGAGGAAGATGTCGCGGCCGCGCAGCTCGCGTGCACGCAGCTCGAACTGCTCGCCGGCCGTGAAGGTCGCGCCGAGCTGTTCGAACGCGAAGAAGTGGGTGTCGAGCCGGCGCCGGCCGATGACGTCGCCACCCGGCGGCGGGAGCGTGACACTGCCGCAGCGCGCGAGCAGCGGACCGGCGAGCAGGATCGACGCGCGGATCTTCTCGCAGAGCACCGGGTCGAGGGTGGCCGGATGGATGTCCCGGGCGCGGATCTTCAGCGTGTTGGGGCCTGTCCACTCCGCCTCGGCACCGACCGAGCGCAGCAGGAGCACGAGCGTCTCGATGTCGCGGATGTGCGGCACGTTCTCGAGGATCACCTCGTCCTCGGTCAACAGCGCCGCGGCGACGATCGGCAATGCCGCGTTCTTGTTGCCGGCGGGGGTGATGGTTCCCGACAGTTGATGTCCGCCTTCCACGACATACCGCAATCCTGCCATGCATACGCTCCCGAACGGGGGGTCAGTGAAGGGCGTGAAGGTGCCGGACTCATGGCGGCAGGTCAAGCCACAGGGGTGCGCCGCACCTCCGCCGGCGGGTAGTTTCCTGCATGATGATGATCCCATTCCTCGCGCTGGTGGCCGACACCCTCCTGGTGCGGCCCGTCGACGTCCCGACTCCGTGGTACAGCGTCGCGAGCGGGGTCCTGAGCATCGTCGTGACGCTCCTGCTGCTCGGGATCGCAGTGGCCTTGCTGGGCATGGCCCGGGCGCTGAAAGGAGCGGAATCGCGGCTGGGTGGCAGCATGAAGGGGCTCACCGACGAAGTGCTGCCCCTGGTGCGCAACCTGAACCAGATCGCGACGCAGCTGTCGGAGGTCACGACGGAGGCGCGGAAGGACCTGCATCGCCTGTCGGGAACGATCGCCGTCGTGGATGACGCGGTGCGTGATGCCATCGTGGCCGGCGAGTCGCGCCTCGCGCAGATCGGCACTCTGGTGGACGCCGTGCAGGACGAGGCACAGGCAGTCGTGGGGTCGGCGACGGGGATGATGCGTGGCGTGCGCGCCGGTGCCGGCAGCCTCGCTTCGAGCCTGTTCGCGCGCCCGGGGCGCCGCGCGCCGCGCACCGGGCGTGCCACGCGTGACACGGGCGAACGGACCGCGCTCCAGGCCGAGGAGGCCGACATCCTCGCGCGCCTTGCCGCGCTGGAGGCGGCATTCGCCGACCAGGACGACGAGGCCGACGAGGAATCCCGCCGCCTCGATGTCGTGGACGACCGGTCATTTCCGCAACACGGGCGTTACGCCGTCGGCGACGATGGCGAGGAGGACGAGGAGGCTGCGGATGCGAGGGGCGACCTCGCCCCCGAGGACGAGGACGACGACGCACTCGACGAGGAACTGGACGAGGACGAGGCCATCGACGACTTCGACGAGGACGACGACGAGGACGACGAGGACGACGAGGACTTTGACGACGAGGACGACGAGGACGAGGACGAAGAGGACGACGACGAAGAGGATGACGAGGACGAGGATGACGCCGGGGACCGGGGCGAGGCGCGTGAGCGCGCGCGCGACACCGGCGGACGGCGCGAGCCTGACGCCCCGCGCAGCGGCGGGCCCCGATTGCGCCGGGATTCCGGCGCGTGACCTGGCGCACTGCCCGACGGCACGTCGTGCGGGGAGGCGGGCTCCTGGCACTCACCCTGCTCTGGCTCGCGCTCACGCCGACCGACCTGCTCGCCTGGACACCTGGCACGCACATCCACCTCGGCGAGGCCGTGCTGCGGTCGCTCGCCCTGCTGCCGGCCGGCACCGCAGCGCTGCTGCGCACCTTCCCGCAGGACTTCCTCTACGGCAGCATCGCCGCCGACACGTCGATGGCGAAGAAGTACGCGCCGGCCGGACGGCACTGCCACTCGTGGGCCGTCGGGTTCGAGATCTATGAACGTGCCGGTGACGAGGCGCTGCGTGCCTTCGCGCTTGGCTACCTCTCGCACCTGGCCGCCGACGTGGTGGCGCACAACTTCTTCGTGCCGCGGCAGCTGACCGTCACCAGCAGCACGTCGGCGCTGGGGCACAGCTACTGGGAGAGCCGGTTCGAGACGCACCTCGGCGACGCCGCGGCGCGCCGCGCACGCGACGTGATCCTGCTCGACCACTCCCGCGCGGATGCCCACCTCGATGACATCCTGAGCCCGACGATCTTCAGCACCAGCACCAACCGCCGGCTGTTCCGCGGCATGGTGCACGTGACGGACAGCGAGAGCTGGCAGCGCATCTACCGCATCATGGCGGAGAACAGCCGCTGGGGGCTGACGCGCCCCGAGGTCGAGGTCCACCTGGTCCGGTCATTCGACTACGTGATGGACCTGCTCGACCGGCTCGATCGCTCGGAGTCGTACCAGTTCGACCCCAGCGGTGATGAGGCCTTGCGGCTGGCCAAGCGCCTGCGTCGGGTGTCGATGCGGCGCGGCGGTGACCCGTTCGTGCGTGAAGAGGCCGAGCGTCACTTCGGCCTCCCGGCCAGTGCCCTGCGCCACGCGACGCAGCTCGAGCTCCCGCTCTACCCCGCGGCGCGCGACGACAGCAACTGATTCACCAGCTTCGGGTCGGCCCGGCCCTGCGACTTCTTCATCACCAGGCCGACCAGCAACCCCTGCAGCTTCTTCTCGCCCGCCGCGAACCGCGCGGCCTCGGCGGGGTGCTCCGCCAGCACCTCGTCCACCCAGCCGGCCAGCGCGTTGTCATCCCGCACCTGAACCAGCCCTTCGCGCTCGGCGATGGCGCGCGGCGAGTCACCCGACGACAGCAGCATCCCGTAGATCTTCTTGGCGGCGCTGCTGCCGACCACCCCGTCCCGCACCAGGTCGAGGAGTGCGCCGAGCCGGGCCGGCGTGACCGGCACGGCATCCCACGCCGTCGCGGTGTCGTTCAGCGTCGCGCGCACCTCCCCGTTCACCCAGTTGGCGACCGCCTTCGCATCGGGGTGCACCGCGAGCACCGACTCGAAGTACGGTCCCGTGGCGGGATCGGCGGTGAGCTCCTGCACGTCATAGTCCGAGAGCTTCATCGCGGCGTACCGTGCACGCCGTGCCGCGGGCAGCTCCGGCAGCGACGCGCGCACGCGCTCCAGTTCCGCGGCCGTGATCACGAGCGGCGGGAGGTCGGGTTCCGGGAAGTAGCGATAGTCGCTGGACCCCTCCTTGCTGCGCGCAGGCCGGATCTCCTGGTTGGCGCCATCCCAGAGCAACGTCTGCTGTTGCACCGTGCCGCCCGCGGCCAGCACGCCGCACTGCCGGCGGAACTCGGCGGCCAGCGCGCGCTCGACGCCGGAGAACGAGTTCATGTTCTTCACCTCGCACTTCGTGCCGAGCGTCACCTGGCCGAACGGGCGCGCGCTGACGTTGGCATCCACGCGGAGGCTGCCCTCCTCCATGTTGCAGTCGCTGACATCGAGGTAGAGCAGGATCTGCTTCAGCGTGCGCAGGTAGGCACCCGCCTCCTCCGGTGAGCGCATGTCGGGCTCACTCACGATCTCGACCAGCGGCGTGCCGCTCCGGTTGAGGTCCACGGCGGTGGCGCGATCGTAGCGATCGTGGATGGACTTTCCCGCATCCTCCTCCATGTGGGCCCGCGTGACGCCGATCACGCGCGGCGCGCCATCCACCACGAGTCCGATGTCGAGGTGGCCGTGCTCAGCGATGGGCCGGTCGTGCTGGGAGATCTGGTAGCCCTTCGGTAGGTCGGGATAGAAGTAGTTCTTCCGTGCGAAGATGGATCGGTCGTTGATCGTGAAGCCGAGGCCGAGGCCCACGCGGAGCGCGAGCTCCACGGCGCGGGCGTTGAGCACCGGGAGGGCCCCGGGCAGGGCCAGGCACACCGGGCAGGTGTTCGCATTCGGGGGTGCGCCGAAGTTCGTCGAGCAGCCGCAGAACGCCTTGCTGGCGGTCTTGAGCTGCACGTGGACCTCGAGGCCGACGACCATCTCGAAGCCGGCGGTCACGTCCGCGGCGGTGGCGGTGCTCATGACAATGCCTCCGATCCCAGGGCCTTCTCGAGCGCATAGGCCGCACGGAACATGTCGGCCTCGCGGAAGTGTGCGGCGAGCAGCTGGCCCCCCACCGGCATGCCGTCCACCAGGCCGATCGGCTGCGACATGGCCGGCACGCCCGCGAGGTTCGCGGTCGCGGTGAAGATGTCGCTCAGGTACATCTCGAGCGGGTCGCTCTTGGTGCCGAACTCGAAGGCCGGTGACGGCGCCGTCGGCGTGAACAGCACGTGTACCCCGCTGGCGAAGACCGCTGCGAAGTCCTGGGCGATCTTCTCCCGCACGAGCATGGCCTTGCGGTAGTAGGCATCGTAGTGCCCCTGCGAGAGCACGTAGGTGCCGAGGATGATCCGGCGCGTGACTTCCGGGCCGAAACCGCCCGAGCGCGTGCGCTCGTACATGCCGCGCAGGTCCTCCGCCGCCGCGCGTGGTCCGTAGCGCACGCCATCGAACCGGGCGAGGTTGGACGAGGCCTCGGCCGGGGCGAGGATGTAGTACACCGGGATCGCGAGGTCAGTGTGCGGCAGCGAGACCGGGCGCACCTCGGCGCCGAGCTCGCGGAGGATGCCGATCGCGCGGTGGCAGCGTGCGCGGATCCGCTCGTCGAGTGTGACCGGGAAGTACTCGGTCGGCACACCCACGACGAGACCGGCCAGCGGCCGTGCCGCCTCCGCCCGGTAGTCATCGACGGGCGTCTCGACCGACGTGGCGTCCTGGCGATCATGGCCGGCGATGACGGCCAGCCCGAGGGCCGCGTCGTCGACCGTGCGCCCGAAGACGCCGATGTGGTCGAGTGACGAGGCGAATGCCACGAGGCCGAAGCGGCTGACGCGTCCGTACGTCGGCTTCACGCCGACGATGCCGCAGAACGCCGCAGGCTGGCGCACGGAGCCGCCGGTTTCCGAGCCGTACGAGATGCGGCAGATCCCCGCCGCCACGGCCGCGGCCGATCCGCCGCTGGAGCCGCCGGGCACGCGGGCGTGATCGAGCGGATTGAGGGTCGGGCCATAGGCCGAGTTCTCGGTGGAGGATCCCATCGCGAATTCGTCCATGTTCGACTTGCCGATGATCACCGCGCCGGCGGCCCGCAGCTTCGACACCGCAGTGGCTTCGTACGGACTCACCCACCCCTCGAGGATCCGCGATCCGCAGCTGGTGGTGAGGGTGGTGGTCGCGATGTTGTCCTTGACCACCACCGGCACGCCCTGCAGGGCGCCGGCCGGTGCGGCGGCGGCCGCCGCGGCCACGTCCGCCGCCGTGGCGAGCGAGACGAAGGCGTTCAGCCTGGCGCCGGCGTTCGCGCGGGCCAGTGCGGTGACGGCATCCGGTGCGTCGTCCGGCGCGCTCACTCGTCGCCCTCCGAGGCACCGAGCTGGCTGTGCGTGCTGAGCCGCGGCACGAGCAGGAAGCCGTCGCGGGGGGCCGGGGCGAAGGACGCGAGGGGTCGCACCAGCGGCACCGGCCCGACGGCATCGTCACGACGCGGCATCGCGGCACGTGTCTCCTCGCCGACCGACGACACGTCCACCGTCTCGAGGACGGCCATGTGCCCGAGGATCCCGTTCAGCTCGCGGACGAGGCCCGGGACCTTGTCAGCGGGCAGCGACAGTCGCGCCAGCGCCGCGACGTGGAGGACATCTGCGTCAGATACGGCCACTATTCGTGCTCCGGTTCGAGATTCGCCTGTGCCACCACGAGCGTCTTGCGCCCGATCTCCTCGTCATCGAAATCGATGCGCACCTTCATGTCGCGCCCCGCGCCGGTGACCTCGGCCACCGTGCCGACGCCGAACTTGCGATGCCGGACCCGTGCGCCCGGCAGCACCTGCACCGCCTCGGCCTGCGCGTCGTCGAAGGCGGTGGGGCGGGCGGTATAGCGGGTGGCGGAGGCCGTGACGGTGCCGAAGGCGGCATCGGCGATCGGCGCCGGCTTCGGTTCGCGCGGCGTCCACCGTCCGGCGGCGCCGCCACTGCTGCTGCGGCCCCAGCCGCCGGCCTCGCCCCCCGCGCTGCCGTAGGCGCTGCGGCCCTGGCTGCGCGCACGCGGCGTGACGGCCGTCTCCATCAGGGCCTGCGGCAACGCCTCGAGGAAGCTCGAGGGCCGCGAGACCATCAGCTCGCCGTTGCGCCGGCGCGACTCGGCGTGCGAGAGCACGAGCGCCGACTCGGCGCGGGTGATGCCGACGTAGAACAGCCGTCGCTCCTCCTCGAGCATCGACGGGTTGTCGTAGGCCCGCGCCAGCGGGAAGAGGCCGTCCTCGAGGCCAGTGAGGTAGATCACCGGATACTCGAGTCCCTTGGCGTTGTGCAGCGTCATCATCGTGATCGCATCCGCCGTGGGGTCGAGCGCATCGGCGCCCGCCACCAGCATGGCCTTCTGCAGGAACCGGTCGAGCGGCGTCAGGCCCACCTCGCCATCCTCGTCGGCGAGGGCCTCGGCGGCACCGCTCACCAGCTCGCGCACGTTCTCGATGCGGTCGAGGCCCTCCTGCCCTTCCGCGCGCAGCAGGTCGATGTAGCCGATGCGGGCCACCAGCGCCTCGAGCACCTCGTTCACCGCCGACTCGGTGGCCATCTCGCGGAGCGCGCCGAGCAGCGACGCGAACTCCGCCAGCGCGGAGCGGGCGGCGGTCCGCAGGCCCTCGAGCAGCGTGGGCGTGCCCGCGGCCTTCAGTAGCGGGATCCCGGCGGCGGCCGCCTGTGCGGCGAGCAGCTCGATGGTGGTGTCACCGAGGCCGCGGCGCGGCACGCTGATGGCGCGCCGGAACGCCTCGTCGTCGGCGGGATTCGCGATGAGCTTGAGGTACGCCATCAGGTCGCGGATCTCGCGCCGGTCGTAGAAGCGCACCGCACCGATGAGGCGGTACGGCCAGCCGCGCCGCCGCATCGCATCCTCGAAGGCACGGCTCTGCGAGTTCGTGCGGTAGAGGATCGCGACCTGGCGGAGGTCGGCGGTGCGCCGGCTGCGGCGATCCGCGATGTCGTCGGCGATGTACTCCGCCTCGTCCCGCTCGTCGAGGCAGCGCACGCGGCGCGGCAGCACGCCCGACGGCCGCGTGGCGCGCAGCGTCTTGCCGCGCCGCTCCGTGTTCGGCGCAATGGCCACGTTGGCCAGCGCGAGGATCTCCGGCGTGGACCGGTAGTTCTCCTCGAGCCGCACCACCGTGGCGGAGGCGAACTCGCGCTCGAAGTCCAGGATGTTGCGGATGTCGGCGCCACGCCAGCCGTAGATCGACTGGTCGTCGTCGCCCACCACCATCACGTTCCCCGCGCTGCCGGCGAGCAGCGAGATCAGCTTGTACTGCGCCTTGTTCGTGTCCTGGTACTCGTCGACGAGGATGAACCGGAACCGCTCGCGGTACGCATCGAGGATGCCCGGGTTCTCCTCGAGGAGCTGCACCGGCAGGGTGAGCAGGTCATCGAAGCCGACGGCGTTCTGCGCGCGCAGCGTGTCGTCGTAGCGCGGATAGACCTTCGCCACCACCTGCGACAGCGGGTCGCGCGCGAGCCGCGCGTACTCCGCCGGTGCCACCAGCGCGTTCTTCGCGTCCGAGACCTGCCCGAGGATGGCCTTGGGTGCCCACTCCTTGGTGGAGATCCGCAGGCCCTCCATCAGCCGCTTCACCACGCCGAGGGCGTCATCCTCGTCGTAGATCGTGAACTGCGACGTGCGCCCCACCCGGTCGGCGTCACGCCGCAGGAGGCGGGCGCCGATGGCGTGGAAGGTGCCGACCCACATCCCCTGCGGGGTGCCGCCGATCAGCCGGCCGATGCGGTCGCGCATCTCGCCGGCGGCCTTGTTGGTGAACGTGACCGCGAGGATCCGGTGTGGCGGGACGTGCTCGGCCTCGATGAGGCGCGCGATGCGGGTCGTCAGCACGCGTGTCTTCCCGGACCCTGCGCCGGCCAGCACGAGCAGCGGCCCGTGCGTGTGCATCACCGCGTCGTACTGGGCTCGGTTCAGGCCGGTGAGCGGCGAATCGGTGGGTTCGGTCATCGCTCCAACATAATCTCGAAGGTCGCCCCCCGATCCGTCGGCAGGAGCGTGAGGCGGCCGCCGTGGTTGTCCATGATGATACGGCGCGCGAGTGCGAGCCCGATGCCCCACCCGCGCGGCTTGGTGGTGAAGCCGGCCTTGAAGATCTCGGTGCGCAGTTCACGCGGCACGCCGGGACCGTCGTCCGCGACGAGCACCCGGGCCCCACCCTCCGGCAGCGGCTCCACGGCCAGGTCCACGCGCCCGCCACGACCCGCGAGGGCGTCGATCGCATTGCGGACGAGGGACTCGAGTGCCCACTCCAGCAGCACTGCGTCCCCCTCCACGCGCAGCGGGTCATCGGGCAGCGTGGCACTGATGGCGACCGTGTGCGTGAGCGTGGGGACTCGGGCGCGGAAGTAGGCGGCCACGCGGAAGACGATCTCACGCACGTCCACCGCGTCGCGCTGCGCCGGCCGGCCGATGCGCTCGAACCGGTGCGCCACCCGCTCGAGGCGGTCGAGATCCCCGCGCATGTGCCCGACCGCGGTCTGCATCGTGGTGTCGCTGTCGCCCTTGCGCTCGTCGAGCAGCTCGACCCAGCCGGCCAGCGCCGTGAGCGGCGTCCCGAGCTGGTGCGCCGCCTCGCGGGCCATGCCGGCGAAGACGCGCTCGCGCTCGGCACGCCCGCGCGTGACGATGGCGTAGGTCCCGGCGAGCAGGAACAACCCCAGTGTCACGACCGTGATGATCGGGACCACGCGCAGCCCCTCGACCAGCGGCGTGTCGCCGAAGTGCACCGTGCCCACGCCCGGCTGGCTGATCGGCACGTTCGCGCGGTCGAGCACGCGCACGTACTCGCGCACCCTCGGCGACTCGACGGCGGCCTCGAACGGCAGGTTCACGGTGGCCGTCGGCGCACCATCGGCGTTCGTGACGATGACGGGCACACCGGCCTGCCGGATGTAGCGCGAGAGGTCGAGGAGCGCGGCGGTGCCGTCGTCACCTTCCTGGCTCAGCGCCTGGTAGACGCGCGCGTACATCTGGCTCGAACGGGCCGCCTCGCGCCGCAGGTCGGTGACCACCCGCTGCGTGTACACCAGCCACCACACCAGCAGCGCGACGACGCCGATGGCCAGGAAGAGCACCGGCGCCACGCGCCGCGCGCCCATCAGCCCAGCCGTGCGGTGCCCAGATACGGCTGCAGCGCCGCCGGGATGGCGATGCTGCCGTCCGGCTGCTGCCCGTGCTCGAGCAGCGCCGCGATGATGCGCGGCAGGGCCAGCCCCGACCCGTTGAGCGTGTGCACGAAGCGCGGCTTCTCGCCGGCAGCCGGGCGGTACCGGATGTTCATGCGCCGCGCCTGGAAGTCGCCGAAGTTCGAGCAGCTCGAGACCTCGAGCCACTTCGCCACGCCGGGGGCCCAGACCTCGAGGTCATACGTCTTGCGGCTCGAGAAGCCGGTGTCGCCGGCGGCCAGCAGCAGCACGCGGTACGGCAGCTCCAGCTTGCGCAGGATCGCCTCGGCGTGACCCGTGAGCAGCTCGAGCTGCTCGTCCGAGGACTCGGGCGTGGAGTAGCGCACCATCTCGACCTTGTCGAACTCGTGCACGCGCAGGAGCCCGCGCGTGTCCTTGCCGGCGGCCCCCGCCTCCTTGCGGAAGCACGCGCTGTAGGCCGTGAGCGCGCGCGGGAGATCGGCGACGTCGACCAGCTCGTCGCGGTAGAGGTTCGTGACCGGCACCTCGGCGGTGGGGATGAGGAACATCTCCTCACCGTGCACCTCGTACATGTCGTCCTCGAACTTCGGCAGCTGCCCGGTACCCGTCATCGACGCCCGGTTCACGACCAGCGGCACCCACGTCTCCTCGTAGCCATGCTCCGTGGTGTGGGTGTCGAGCATGAGGTTGATCAGCGAGCGCACCAGCCGTGCGCCGGCACCGCGGTACACGATGAAGCCCGAGCCGCTGATCTTCGCGCCGCGCGCGAGGTCGAGCAACCCCAGCTCGCCGGCGACGTCCCAGTGCGGCCGCACCGTCGCGTCCTCACGCGGCGTGCCCCACGTGCGCACCACCGCGTTGTGCGTCTCGTCGCCATCGGGCACCGACTCGTGCGGGATGTTCGGCAGCTCCAGCATCAGGCCCGAGATCGTGCTCTCGGTGGCGGTCAGGTCGGCCTCGAGCCGCGCGATCTCGGCGCCGAGCCGCCGGCTCTCGTCCATCTCCGCCTCGGCGTCCTCGCCGGCGCGCTTGCGGCGCGCCACCTCCTGCGTGATGACGTTGCGCGCCTGCTTGCGCTCCTCGACGGCGTTGATCGTCGCGCGCCGCTCCTTCTCGAGCCCGTCGAGGCGGTCGAGGATGGGGCCGAGGACATCGAGCGAGCCGCGACGGGCGAACCCGTCGCGCAGCAGGGACATCTGCTCGCGGACCAGCCGGAGATCGTGCATGGCTCAGAAGGTCGGGACGCCGGTCGCGAACGACCGGAAGTTGCAGCTGGGCTGGATGGTCGAGCGGACGTGCAGCACGCGGGTGGTGGTGTTCACGCTGTCGACGACGAGTTTCGCGAACAGCAGGGTGCCACCGGTGCCCTGGTTCAGGCAGAAGTCCGAGTTGCTGCGCACGAAGACGAGCTGGCCCTGCGAGACGACGACGGCGGTGTCCACGGTGTACCCGGTCTCCGGGGCACGGTCGGCCTGGGCGTAGGCGCCCGACGAGGCCTGCAACGCCACCCGCGGCGGCGTGACGACGGTCCCGGGCGGCGGGACGGCGATCGTCCGGGCGGGATAGACGGTGATCCGGCCGGCGGCGTCGACATCGAAGCCGAGGTCGAACGTGGCGCCGACGGAGTCCAGCCGGTACCGCGTGAACTGGCCGATGCGCCAGAGTGCCCGGGCGGTGGGCGGGGTCCCGGTCAGCGCCGAGATCGCGAAGCTGTCGGTGACGGTCTGGAAGGGCGCCTTGACGGCGAAGGGATCCCCGCAGGCGGCGGCGACGGTGGCGCACAGCGTCAGCGCCAGGAACAGCGTCGCGCGGGAGAGGCGGGGCATGCAGGGTTGGATGCGGGGTGACACGGCAGGGTGCGAAGGGTAGAATACCGGCTCGGGCGAGGCTGTTCAAGCGATTGCGGCGCCGATAGTTGGACCAATTCCTCCTTCCCTACACCATCCCGATGGCAAGTATCCGTGATCTGGTGGATGCCGTGCGGCGCCGCGATGGCGTCGAGGCGGCGATCGTCCTGGGGCGCGACGGCCTCCTCGTCGATGGTGACACCGTCTCGTACCTGGACGGCGAACAGGTCGCTGCGCACTCGCCGGCGGTGTTCTCGGCCGCCGACGCGTTGGGCAAGGCGGCGCGTGCCGGCCAGCTCCAGACCGCCGTGCTCGAGTTCCCCGGCACCATCGCCATCATCTCGGCGATGAGCGAGGACGCCCTGCTGGTCGTGCTCGCCCGCCCCACGGCGGCCCTGCCGATCCTCCTCGGTGACCTGCGCCGGCTGCGCCAGCACATCGCCTCGCTGGCCTGATACCTCGGGGCCACGGGGAGCGTCCCTGCAGCAACTGTCTCCCTCACACACACATGTCGCTCTGGACCGTCATTCTTGCCGGTGGCGTCGGGTCACGATTCTGGCCCATCAGCACGCCCGCCCTTCCGAAGCAGCTCCTGCCGCTGGTCACGGGCCAGCCCATGCTGCGCGACGCGGTGGATCGCCTGCTGCCCCTGGTGCCCGGCGAGCGCATGCTGATCCTCACGAATGCCACGCTGGAGCCGGCGATCACGGCGCTGCTGCCGGAGGTGCCGGCCGCGAACGTGATCTGCGAACCCCGTCCCGCCGGCACCGCCGCCGCGCTGGCCTGGGCGGCCCGCGTCATCGCCGAGCGCGATCCGGCGGCGATCATGCTGAGCGTGCACGCCGACTGGGCCATCGGTGATCCGGAGGGCTTCCGCGCTGCCCTGCTGCGCGCCGCGAACGTGGCGGAGGCGAACGACGCCCTGGTGACCGTCGGCGTGACGCCCACGCGCCCTGACCCCGGCTTCGGGTACATCGAGCCCGGCGAGCGGGCGGGCCAGGTGGCGTATCGCGTGTCGCGTTTCCTCGAGAAGCCGGACCGCGTGCGCGCGCGCGAGCTGATCGCCGCCGGCTGCCTCTGGAACTCCGGTATCTTCGTCTGGCGCGCCACCCGCTTCCTTGCCGAGGTCGAGACGCACTGCCCGGAGGTGTCCCGCGCCAGCGGTGAGCGCACGCTCGAGGGGTTCTTCGGCGCGGTGCAGTCGATCAGCGTGGACGTCGGGGTGCTGGAGCGGAGCGACCGCGTGTTCGTGGTGCCGGGCGCGTTCGGGTGGGACGATGTCGGCACGTGGGCCGCGCTCCGGCGCGTGCGGCCGGGCGACGCGGCCGGCAACGCGCTCCACGGCGACGTGACCCCGGTGATGTCGTCCGGCAACGTGGTGCACGCCGACCACCAGAGCGTTGTGCTGTACGGGGTCTCCGACCTCGTGGTGGTGGCGATCGACGGCCTTACCGTCGTGACGACGCAGGAGCACGCCGCCGACCTGAAGACGCTGATCGACGCCCTTCCGGCCCGCCTGCGGTCACGCGAGTGACCAGGCTGGTCCTGCTCGACCACGCGGCGGGTGCGCCCGAGGCGGACCTGCTCGCGCCGGTGAGCACCGCGCGGCCGCTGGCGGAGGTTCGCGCCGGCGCGTGCCTGGTGCGTGAGCGATGGGCGGCTGCCCTTGGCGTGCCGGTGAGCGGCACGGTGGCGGCGCGGCGACTCGCCGGCTTCGACGAGCCCGGGGCGGCGCCGGTGCTGGCCGACGACACGGTGCTGGCCGCGGGAACGATCGTCGCGCTGAGTCACTTCGCGCCTTCGCTCGCGGCCGTCGCCGACGGGACCCACGACACCTGGACACACGCCGGCACCGTGGTCGCGTCGCGGCTCGCCGGCAACACGACGGTGGGGGCGATCCGCGCCACCGGTGTGGCCGCCGGCCGGCTGGCCACCACGATCGACGGCTGGATGCTGACGCAGCCGTGGGACCTGGTCGGGCTGCTCCCGGCCATGCTGGGGGCCGACCTGCTCCACCTGGCGAACGAGTCGGCCGCGCCGGCCGCGTTGCCCCCCGACGTTCGGGTGCTCGGCTCGCACCCGGTGCGGATCGCGGAGAGCGCCGTGATCGAGCCGTTCGTGGTGCTCGATGCGACGCAGGGGGCGATCCTGGTCGGCGAGCACACGCTGGTGCGCAGCTTCTCGCGACTGGCCGGGCCGTTCGTGCTGGGCCGGCATTCGCAGTGGATGGGGGGCAGCGGGCAGACCGTCTCGATCGGCGATCATTGCCGCGCGAACGGCGAGATGTCCACCACGATCATGTGCGGCCACGCGAACAAGGGCCACGACGGCTTCGTGGGGCACAGCTACCTCGGGCGCTGGACGAACCTCGGCGCCGGCACCGTCACGTCCAACCTGAAGAACACATACGGCACCGTCTCGTTCGCGGGCGCGGACACCGGGCTGCAGTTCCTCGGCTCGATCCTGGGCGACCATGCCAAGACCGGGATCCTGACGCGCCTGACCACCGGCAGCTCGATCGGTGCCGGCGCGAACGTGATCAGCGACGACGTGGTGCTGAGCGTGGTGCCCGCCTTCGCGTGGGGCTCGCGCGGCGATCGCTACGATCGCGAGCGCTTCCTGCAGACGGCCGAGCGCGTGATGGCCCGGCGCAAGGTGACGCTCACGGCAGCGATGCGTGGGTGCCTGGCGGCGGTGCACGAAAGTGTCACCGGACCACGCCGCTGAGCACGCGCGGCAGGCCGGTGACGGCGTCGACGCGGCGCACCCGCATGGCGGCCGGCAGCGTGGCATTGCGTGACGCGCTGCGCGCGCTCCGCGGGCAGGGTGCCGCGCGGCGTGGCAGCGCCGACGACACCGACCGCGGCGCGATGTTCGACCTCGCGGCACTGGCCGACCGGCTGGCCGGCTTCGCCGAGGACCAGGGCGAGGATGACTGGGGGGAGTTCTGGGTCACGACGGCGGACGTCGAGACGCTGGAGCGCCGGACGGCGTTCCTCGCGGCGCAGGTGCCGGGGCTGGCGGCCGGCACTTTGCCTGCACTGCAGGCGCTGCACCGCGAGCTGGCCGCGATCGCGCAGCCGCCCGAATAGCACGTCCGAAACGCGAAGCGGGGCGGCGCATCGTGAGATGCACCGCCCCGTTCGTGACTGCGCCAGCGTGGACGACTAGTACATGCCGCCCATGCCGCCGCCACCAGGCCCGCCAGCGGCCGGCGCCGGCGAATTTTCCTTCTTCTCGACGATCAGTGCCTCGGTCGTGAGCAGGAGGCCCGAGATCGACGCGGCGTTCTGCAGCGCGGTCCGGGTGACCTTGGTCGGGTCGATGACGCCGGCCTGCACGAGGTCCTCGTAGGTGTCGGTGAGGGCGTTGTAGCCGAACGTGTTCGACTCGGCGGCCTTCACCTTCTCGACGACGATCGAGCCTTCACCGCCGGCATTCTGGACGATCATGCGGATCGGCTCCTCGATGGCACGGCGGATGATCGCGACGCCGATGTTCTCCTCGGCATCGTCGAACTTGAGGCCGACCAGCGCGCGCTGGGCACGGATCAGGGCGACACCGCCGCCCGGGACGATGCCTTCCTCGACGGCGGCACGCGTGGCGTGCAGCGCGTCCTCGACGCGGGCCTTCTTCTCCTTCATCTCGGCTTCCGTTGCGGCGCCGACATTCACGACGGCCACGCCACCGGAGAGCTTCGCCAGACGCTCCTGGAGCTTCTCCTTGTCGTAATCGGAGGTGCTCTTCTCGATCGCGGCGCGGATCTCCTTCTCACGGCCCTTGATGTTCTCGCTGTCGCCAGCGCCATCGATGATGGTCGTGTTGTCCTTGTCGATGACGACGCGCTTGGCGCGGCCGAGGTCGGCGAGGGTCGCGTTCTCGAGCTTGAAGCCCACTTCGTCGGAGATGACGTTGCCGGCGGTCAGGATCGCGATGTCCTGCAGCATCGCCTTGCGGCGGTCACCGAAGCCCGGCGCCTTGACGGCGGCGATCTTCAGCGTGCCACGGAGCTTGTTGACGACCAGCGTGGCGAGGGCCTCGCCCTCGATGTCCTCGGCGATGATCATGAGCGGCTTGCCCGTCTGGGCGACCTTCTCGAGCACCGGGAGGAGCTCCTTCATGGCGCTGATCTTCTTGTCGTGGATCAGGATGAACGCGTCCTCGAGGGCCGCCTCCATCTTCTCCGGATCCGTGACGAAGTACGGCGAGACGTAGCCGCGGTCGAACTGCATGCCGTCCACGGTCTCGAGCGTGGTCTCGAGGCCCTTGGCCTCCTCGACCGTGATCACGCCGTCCTTGCCGACCTTCTCCATCGCGTCGGCGATCAGGTCACCGATCTCCTTGTCGTTGTTCGCGGAGATGGTCGCGACCTGGGCGATCTCCTTCTTGCCGTTGGTGGGCACGGAGATGCGCTTCAGCTCCTCGACGACGGCCGTCACGGCGCGGTCGATGCCGCGCTTGAGGGCCATCGGGTTCACGCCGGCCGTCACGTTCTTCAGGCCCTCGCGATAGATCGCCTGCGCCAGCACGGTGGCAGTGGTGGTGCCGTCGCCGGCGTTGTCGCTGGTCTTCGTCGCGACTTCCTTCACCATCTGCGCGCCCATGTTCTCGAGCGGATCGGAGAGCTCGATCTCCTTGGCGACGGTGACGCCGTCCTTGGTCACGGTCGGGGCGCCGAACTTCTTGTCGATGACGACGTTCCGGCCCTTGGGGCCGAGGGTCACCTTGACAGCGTCAGCCAGCTGGTCGACGCCGCGCTTCAGGGCCGCGCGCGCGTCCACGTTGAAATGCAGTTCCTTGGCAGCCATCGGTTTCTATCCTCGTGTGGCGATTAGGCGAGGACCGCGAGTACATCCGACTCGCGGAGAATGAGCACATTCTCGCCTTCGATCGTGACTTCGGTGCCGCTGTACTTCCCGTACAGCACCCGGTCGCCGACCTTGACAGTCATCGGGGCCAGCTTGCCGTCCTCGTACTTGCCCGGGCCAACGGCGACGATCTCGCCCTGCTGGGGCTTTTCCTTGGCCGTGTCGGGGATGTACAGACCGCCGCGCATCTGTTCCGCCTCTTCGAGCGGCTTCACGACAACGCGATCGGCCAACGGGGTGACCTTGGCGCCGATGGCACTGTTGGTGGTCATCGTCCTTCCTCCAGACCTGACGTGTGACAGTGGATGAGCGCGCGGATCAGGGCACGCGCGCTTTGTTAGCAGTCGCAGTGGTTGACTGCTAAGGCCGGAAACCTAGTCACCGCCACCGAGAGGTCAAGCCGGCGGACTGCCTCCGGGACGAGAACCCGACAACCGCCGCAAGTCGTTACACGACAACGAGATGCGGCCGTGCTCGGTTGCCGGACGCGAACCCGCCGGCCCCGGCCGCACGCGCGCCGCCCGACCTACTCGATCGCGTCCGACCGGAGGATCCGGTACGCCAGCAGCAGCCCGCGGAGCGTCAGATCGGGGTCCACCACCTCCAGCGCGGGACAGATCGGCGCCAGCATCGCGGCCAGCCCACCCGTCCCGATCACGAGCGGCTCGCGGGCCGTGGGCCACTCGGCGCGGATCCGCGTCACGATCCCGCTGATCGACTCCACCGCACCGTAGACCACCCCCGAGCGGATGCACTCCTCCGTCCGGCGCCCGATCACCCGCTTCGGCGTGCGCAACTCCGTCGCCGGCAGCTTGGAGGTGCGGCGCGTGAGCGTCTCCAGCGACGTGACGACCCCCGGCGCGATCACCCCGCCCAGGAACACGCCATCGCGCGTGATGCAGTCATAGGTCGTCGCCGTGCCGAGGTCCACCACGATGCAGTCGCGGTCATAGAGACGGCTCGCGGCCAGCGTGTTGATGATGCGGTCGGCGCCGACGGTCTGCGGCTCGTCCACGTCGAGCGTGATCGGCAACGGGCTCGTCGCATCCACCGTCACGGCGTCCACCGCGAAGGCGATCGCGATCCCCTCGAGCAGAGCCGCCGTAACGGCCGGCACCACCGAGCCCACTGCGGCACCCGTCACGGCCGCCGGCGGCACCTCGGCGAGTGCGAGGAGGGACCGCAGCAGCACCGCGTGTTCATGCGGCGTCCGCGCGGTGCTCGTCACCACACGCCAGTGCGTGGTCACGTGATGCGCATCGGCCAGGCCGATGGTGGTCTCGGTGTTCCCGACGTCGACGACGAGCAGCATCGATCACCCCTCCGTGTTGTCCACGAACACCAGCGATCCCGCCACGGCGACAGACTCCCCCGCACCGTCATGCACCCGGAGGCCACCCGACGGTGTGATCCCGGCCACGACACCCGCCAGCGGCGACGACACCCGCCGACCGGTCGCGACATCCCGTGCCGCATACGTCGCCAGTTCGGCGGCGTCCAGCGCACCGTCTCGCGCCGCCGCACCCAGCACCGCGCGCACCACGGCCACCAGCACATCCGCCCGCGTCACCTGCGGGCCCAGGCTCGCCGTGACGAGACCGTCGCCGTGCGGCGTGGGTGCGGTGACGTTGACGCCGACGCCCACCACCATCCACTCGAGCGAATCGCCACGCCACCGCGCCTCGGTGAGCACACCGGCCAGCTTGCCGCCGCCAGCGAACAGGTCGTTCGGCCACTTGAGCCCGATGCGGACGTCGGCCAGCCGCTCGAGTCCATCCGCGAGTGCGATTCCCACCCGCAGCGGCAACACGCCCGGGGGCGCTCCATCGGACCGGCGAAGCAGCACACTCGCCCAGACCCCCGCCGCCTCGCCGGACACCCATGCCTTTCCGCTGCGTCCGCGGCCCGCGGCCTGAGCCCCTGCCACCACCACGCTGCCGTGCGGCGCGCCGTCAGCGGCAAGTGCGTGGCAGAGATCCATCGTGCTGCGACACCGGTCCACGACCAGCAGCGACGTCGCGCCGCTCCGACCCAGGATCACGTCGCACGCAACCCCATCGTACGACGCGAGCGACGCCGGGACCGGCATCACCCGTTGCGCGAGTACAGCAGGACCAGCACCCCGATGCCGAGCACCCACCGGTAGAGCGCGAAGATCCCGAAGCTCCGCGTCGAGATGTACTTGAGCAGCACCGAGATGGCGAGCCAGCCACTGATCCCGGAGGCGAGGATGCCGACGATGATCGGCAGCGTCACACCCTCGCGCACCGCCTCCGGCACCTTCAGCACCGCGGCGGCGGCGGTGATCGGCATCGACATCAGGAAGCTGAAGGTCGCGGCGCCGGTGCGATCGATGCCCAGCGCACGTCCCGCCGTCATCGTCGAGCCGCTGCGCGACACGCCGGGGATCAGCGCACAGACCTGGGCCAGCCCGATCAGCAGCGCGTCCGTCCAGCGGATGCCGCTCAGCGGGCGCTCCTGCTTCGCGAACCGGTCGGCGGCCCAGAGCAGCGTGCCCATGACGATCAGCGCCACGGCGGTCAGCCGCGGATCCCGGAACACGGTCTCGGCATACTCCTCGAGCAGCAGGCCGCCGATCGCACCGGGGATGGTGGCGATCACGATGAAGACGGCACGCCACTGGACCTCACCCTCCACGCGTCGTGTCCGCAGGATCTCGATGCCGGCCCTGCAGAGGGCGATCCACTCGGCGCGGAAGTACCAGAGCACGGCGGCCAGGGTGCCGAGATGCAGTGCGACGTCGAAGGCGAGTCCGGGATCCTGCCAGCCGAAGATGACCGGCGCGAGGCTGAGGTGTGCGGACGAGCTGATCGGGAGGAACTCCGCGAGGCCCTGCAGGATGCCGAGGACGAGTGCTTGGAAGACGTTCATTGGGAAGACTGGAGGACGCCGGGTGATGCCGCAGCGTGCGGCACCCGGGGAAGACTAGCGGCCCACGGGAGAGGGCACTCGTTCAGGCCCCACCCGCGTTGGCGCGCCGGCGGGACGCGGCGACGGCCAGAGCATCCTCGTAGGTGGCCTCGTACTGGCCGATGATGCGATCCTCGCTGAACCGGGCCCTCGCGTCGGCCGCCGCCGCCGCGCTCATCCGCGCCCAGCGCGAGTCGTCCCGGAGGATGTCGATGGCGGCGGCACCCATCGCCGCGGTGTCGCCGACCGGCCTGAGGGCGCCGGTCACCCCATCCTGGATGACTTCCGGGATGCCGCCCGCCCCGGAGGCCACCACCGGCACCCCGCACGCCAGCGCCTCGAGCGCCGAGAGGCCGAACGACTCGTTCTCCGACGGCAGCAGGAACAGGTCCGCGCCGGCGAGCAGCGGCGCGACGGTGTCGATGCGTCCGAGAAACTGGACGCGGTCGGCGATGCCGAGGGCGCGTGCCTCGTCCTGCGCCAGCCCGCGATCGGGGCCGTCGCCGACCATCACCAGCGTGGCCGGCATGGCGTCCGCCACGTGCGCGAAGGTGCGCACCACGTCCACCGTGCGCTTCACCGGGCGGAAGTTGCTGATGTGCATCAGCACCTTGCCCGGCGCCGCG
This sequence comes from Gemmatimonadaceae bacterium, assembly GCA_020851035.1. Taxonomy (NCBI): domain Bacteria; kingdom Pseudomonadati; phylum Gemmatimonadota; class Gemmatimonadia; order Gemmatimonadales; family Gemmatimonadaceae; species Gemmatimonadaceae bacterium. The sequence continues at coordinate 41,607 of JADZDM010000029.1, forward strand.
GCCAGGCCCCCGAGCGCCCCGGGGTACCGCGCGCGGTCGTAGACCACCGGGTCGATGAAGTTGTGGATGACCTCCACCGCGCAGCCGGCGCAGCCGAAGGCGTCGACCGTCTCACGCTGCAGGTCCTTCGAGACGGCCGTGATGCGATCGGACTTCTCGATCGAGAACTTCGTGATGGCCCAGTACGACGGGTCCTGGCCGACGATGGTGATGTCGGTGCCGTGCAGCGTGGTCACGAGCGCCACGTCGTCGCCGGTCTCGCGCAGCATCTCGCGCGCGATCCAGGCGCTGGTGGCGTGGGGAATGGCATAGTGGCAGTGCAGCACGTCCAGGTGCGCCGAGCGCACCACCTCGTGCATGCGGACCGCCAGGGCCAGGTCGTACGGCGGGTACTCGAAGAGCGGGTACCGGCCCACGTCCACCTCGTGGAAGAAGACCCGCGGCAGGAACGCCGGCAGCCGGAAGGGCTGCGCATAGGTGATGAAGTGCACCTCGTGCCCGCGGGCGGCGAGCGCGATGCCAAGCTCGGTGGCCATCGCCCCGGAGCCGCCGTACGTGGGATAACAGGTGATGCCGATCTTCACGGGTGCTCCGGGCGTGAAACGGATTCCAGCCACAACATGGCGCGGCCGATCGCATCCGGCGCTCCGGGGTCCAGCAGCGTGACGCGCTCGGCGGGCAGTTGGTGCCTGAACCAGGTGCGCTGCCGCTTGGCGTACTGCCGGGTGTCGATGATAGTACGCTCCACCGCCTGCTGCAGCGGCATCCCGCCCCGCAGCGCGGTACGGAGCAGCGCGTAGCCGCAGGCGTTCCAGGCCGGTGCGGCGTCGGGCACGTCCGCAGCCAGTGACTCGACCTCGGTGAGCCAGCCGGCGTCGAGCATCGCGGCCACGCGGGCTGCGATCCGGTCGCGCAGCACGTCGCCTGGATCGACCAGCAGGTAGTGCGCGCGCACCTGGGACGGCCGCGCCCGCTCGCGCTGCCACTCGCTGAGCGGACGGCCGGTGAGCTCGAACACCTCGATGGCCCGCAGGAGCTGCGTGCGGCCGAGGTGCGCGCGGGCCGGGTCGATGACCTGGCAGCGCTCGCGCAGCGTTGCCGTGGCCTCGGCCTCGAGTGCCGCGAGCACGGCGGCGCGCTGCTGCGGATCGAGTGGTGGCGCCTCGAACAGCGGCGAGGTCAGCGCATGCAGGTAGAAGCCGGTGCCACCCACGATGATCGCACCGTCGCGGCGGATCCCCGGTTCGGCCAGCCAGCCGAGCGCCGCCGCCGCCCACGCCGCCGCCGAGTAGCGCTGCGTGGGTTCCACCAGGTCGAGGCCGCGATGCGGCACGGCGGCAACATCCGCGGCCGACGGCTTGGCGGTGCCGATGTCGAATCGCCGGTAGACCTGGCGCGAGTCGGCGCTGAGCAGCGTCGCGCCGGTGCGCGCCGCCAGCGCCAGTGCGATCGCGGACTTCCCCGCTGCGGTCGGGCCGCAGATGATCGCGACATCACGCACGCCCGAACCGCCGCTCCAGCTCGTCCCAGCTCAGCTGCACGATGGTCGCGCGGCCATGCACGTCGTGCGCCGGCAGCGTGGTCCGTGCGAGGTCGGCATAGAGCGCACGCATCTCCGCCGCCGACAGCGGTTCGCCTGCCTTGATCGCGGCCTTGCAGGCCACGGTCATGGCCAGGCGCTCGTGCCGCGTGGCCGTGCTCGCGATGCGATCGCCGGCGAGCGACGCGAGCGTCTCGCGCAGCGCCCGCTCGGCATCGAAGCGGGGATGCGGCATCGGCACGCTCTGCACGACCAGTGTCTGTCCACCGAAGCCCTCGATGCCGAATCCGAGCGCATCGAAGGCATCGCGGTGCGCCTCGAAGGCGTCGGCCTCGGCCGGCGTGAGGTGCAGCGTGAGCGGGAAGAGCAGTGTCTGCACGACGGCGCCCCCGCCCTGCATCTTCACCATCAGCCGCTCGTAGAGCACCCGTTCGTGCGCCGAGTGCTGGTCGATGAGGACCACGCCATCCTCGCGCTCGAACAGCAGGTAGGTGCGTCGCAGCTGCAGCAATGGCGGGATCTCCACCACGTCGGCGGGCGCGTCGCCAGCCGGTGCCGGCGAGATCACCGCCTCCGGCGTCGCCGACGCACCATCGTCCGCCGCGGTGCCGAACCACGGTGCCGCATCGGGTGTGGCACGCAGCATCGCCACGTCGGGCGTGTGGGACGACGGGGCCCAGGTCCGCTCTCCGCCGAACCGCGCGTGTTGCAGTGGCGCCGCAGCCGCCACGCCGAGTGCGCGTCGCACCGCGGTCTCCACCACGCGCTCGATGGACCACCGATCGTGGAAACGCACCTCCGCCTTCGCCGGATGCACGTTGACGTCGACGGCATCACCCGGCAGGCGGATGTCGAGCGCCAGCGATGGGCGTGCACCGGCCGGGATGGTGGAGTGGTACGCTGCCTCCGCCGCGCGCACCAGGCCGGGGTCGCGGATGGCGCGACCGTTCACCATCAGGAAGACGCGTCGCGCGGCGAGCCCCACGCTGGACGGCTGTTCCACCATGCCGCGCACGTGCACGGGCCCCTGCACGTCATCCACGTCGAGCAGGGAGGCCGGCGCCATCCCGGTCCAGACGGCGGCAAGCCGCTCGCGCCACGACCGGGCCGGCACCGCGGTGAACGCCAGCTTGCCGTCGTGCGTCGCCGTGATGCGCACGTCGCGTCGCACCAGCGCGATGGTCGCCAGCAGCTCTGCGATCGCCCGCCACTCGCCGCGCGCACTCTTGAGGAACTTCCGGCGTGCGGGCACCGCGTGAAACAGCTCGGTGACGCTGATCGTCGTGCCGCGGCGCCGTGCGACCGCTTCCGACCCGCCCATGATGCCCTGCGAGACGGTCACCCGCGTGCCCTCGCCGTCGGCTTCCGCCGTCTCCAGCACGAGGTGCGAGACGGACGCGATCGCCGGCAGCGCCTCGCCGCGAAAGCCGAACGTGGCGACGCCCACGAGGTCATCCGCCACCCGGATCTTCGACGTGGCGTGGCGCGCCAGAGCCAGCGCCGCCTCGGCTGGCGACATGCCGACGCCGTCGTCCCGGATCCGGATCAGTCCTCGCCCTCCATCCTCGACCTCCACGCCGATCTCGGTGGCGCCGGCATCGAGGGCGTTCTCGACCAGTTCCTTCACGATCGACGCCGGCCGCTCGACGACTTCGCCGGCGGCGATCTGGTCCGCGACGGCGGAGGCAAGGACGGCGATGCGGGACATGCCGGAAAGTTAGTCCGGGTGTGCTACGGAACCGGCCCGTCCGCCGTCCGCGCCTCGGCACGCGCGACATCGCGCGCGTCACGCGCGGCGAGCGAGCGCAGCGCGTCGACCTCGACCCAGCCCGACCGTCCCCCGGCGAGCGAGAGTCGGCGCCAGGTCTCGCTGGAATCCGTCACCGTGGCGAGCTCACCGCCCCGCGCGCGGGCGCCCGTCTCGCCCGCGAGCGCGGGTTCGGAACGCAGCGCCACCTCGCGACGGATCACCACCAGCCCCGCGGCCTCGGCCGACCGTTCCGCGGCCAGGCAGAGGAGGGCGCACCCGCACACCACGAACGTGGCGCCCAGCAGCGCGCGATTCGAGATGCGCCGGTTGCTCCACCGCCACAGCGCGCCACCAAGTGAGAGCAACGCCCCAACGCCGAGCAGCACGAGCCACGCCGTGCCAGGTGCCACCGGCACGATCGCGGTGCGCAGCTCACCGCCGGCGGTGTACGGTGCGAGCCACTCGCGGGCACGGCCGCCGGACGGCGCCAGTCGCACGCTCCGCTGCCAGGCCACGATCGCTCCTGCCGTGTCGGCGCGCATCCAGTGCGCAGCGCCGAGGTTCGTCCACGCCGCGACACTGCGTGGTTCGTCCGCAGCGGCGCGCGCGAATGCCGCGACGGCGGCCGCGAAATCCCGGTGCCGGTAGGCCGCGAGCCCGCTCGCGAAGGACGACGGCTGCGCATGCAGCCCGGTGGCCGGCAGCAGCAGCGCCACGACCAGCAGCGCCCCGGAGATCGCAGCGAGGCGCCGCTGGCCCGAGGCCGAGATCTCGCGCCGGAGCTGCTCCGCCACCGACGTCACCTCGCGATCGAGGTCACGCAACACTGCCGCGTCGATGGGGCCGCTGCGACCGAATGTGAGCAGGTCGAGTCGCAGGAGCAGCGCACCCGCTGCCTCGGATGCGTCGGTCGTGACCCCTGCGCGGCGGAGGCGCCGCACCACCTCGACCACCTCGAAGGGTTCATCGCGCCGCAGCAGCACCATCGGCGCGAGCACGTCGAGGTAGCGTCGACGGAGGCCGGCCAGGCCATCGTCAGCGACGTGCCCTGCGGCCTGCGGCCCCCGCGATGCACCGGTGTGGCGGCGGCGGCGAACGCGGTGCCAGGCGCGGCGCACCACGAGCGCAAGCCAGGGGAGCCCGAGCCCCACGGCCAGCGCGCGATACCACCAGGTCGCCGTGACATCGCGATCGTCCACCACCTGCCAGCGCAGCAGCGGCAGCGCATCGGCGGCGGGCTCCTCGTCATCCACCTCGGGCGCCGCGCCTGCCGCCACTCGCAGTGCGCCCGCCGGTGCGGTCGCCTCCTCGTAGCGGCCCTGCACCGGGTTGAAGTACGGGTACCGCACGACACCGAGGTCGAGCAACCCTTCCGTGCGTGGGGTGACGAGGTAGCGGAACGTCTTGCTGCCGCGCACGATGAGGTCACTGCTGTCCACCGCGATCGTCTCGCCCGACGGGCTGACGATCGCACCCGGGATGTCCAGCACCGGCGGCGGCAGGAGCTTCACGTTCCCGGTGCCGTCCACGCGCACGGAGAGCAACACGGCATCACCAACGCGACCGGTGGGTCGCTCGAGCTGCGCACGGACGGTGTAGACGCCGACGGCACCCGCGAACGAGGCCAGCCGGCCCGCGACCGGCAGCTCACGGACCACCACGCTGCGGGCCGGCGTCACCGCAGCCTTGCGGTCCTGGCGGCCGAACATCGTGCCCGCCCCGCCGAGCGTGTAGACGAGGCGCGCGGGCGGGATCGGCAGCACGCCGGCGCGCAGCGGGAAGAGCGCGCGCGCGAACACGAACGGTCGGTAGCGCACACCGTCCACGTCGCGTGAGGGCAGCTCGTCGTTGAGCACCGGCAGTTCGTACGCGACGGCACCATCGACCGACGGCGCGATGTACTCCGGGTTCCGCTGCAGCTGTGCGCGCAGTTCGTCGTCGATGAACACGCCCACCTGCAGCGTGACCTGCTCGCCCGCCCAGACGGTGTCGGGCGTCACGAGCGAGTGGAAGTTCACCAGCGTCGCCCGCGTGAGCGCGGCCCGGCTGACGATCGCGGGCACGGCGTTCGTCGGTGGCGGCAGCACCACCACCTGCTTCGGGGTGCTCGCTGCGCGCTGCGTGCCGAGCGTGGCCACCACCGCGCCGAACTGCAGCACGCCGGGGGCCGTCGCCCGCAGCACGTACCGCATCTCGCGCGTCGCCACCGCCTGCCCGAACCCACCGCCGAGCCGCGTCACGTCGGTGACGAGCTGGATGGTGGCGCCGGGCACGGAGGGGGCGCTGAGCTGCGGCGCCGTGTTGCCCTGCACCGTGGCGCGCAGCACGAACGGCACGGCCGCGCGTGCAGGGATCGTGTCCGGCACCTGTGCCGAGACGGCGATCTGCAGCAGGACCCCGACGGTGATGCTCACCAGTCCCGTCCCACCGGCGCGTCACGCCGGCGTCCGTCCCGCTGCCGGCGCGTCTGCACGTCGCGTTCGTCACGCGCCGCGCTGTTCAGCACCGCCGCGGCGCGCTGCCGGTCGAGTTCCTTCTGTTCCTGTGAGGGTGGTGGGGGCGGGGGGGGGGGCTGGA